>CAYWML010000017.1:20935-22528 GCA_964459515.1 uncultured Clostridia bacterium
GGCGAGCTGTTGCAAAATCAGCTCCGCGTCGGTATCGCGCGTTTGGAACGTTTGATTAAAGAAAGAATGGCGACGCAAGATCCCATGGAGATTACGCCGTCCGCGCTTATCAACATTCGTCCCGTATCCGCAGTCATTCGCGAGTTCTTCGGTTCTTCGCAGCTTTCGCAATTCATGGATCAGACCAACCCGATTGCAGAGCTTACGCACAAGCGTAAATTGTCCGCGCTCGGTCCCGGCGGTTTGAACCGCGATCGCGCTACCTTCGAAGTGCGCGATATCCACCATACCCACTACGGGCGTATGTGTCCTATCGAAACGCCCGAAGGACAGAACATCGGTCTTATCACCTCCCTCGCTACCTTCGCGAAAGTCAACGAGTACGGCTTTATCATGAGTCCGTACAGAAGAGTGGACAAGGCGACGGGTATCGTTACGGAGCACGTGGATTATTTGACGGCGGACGAAGAGGACAGATATATCGTCGCGCAGGCAAACGAGCCGTTGGACGCGGAAGGACGTTTCGTCAACGAGCGCGTCGGTTGCCGTCATCAAAACGATATTACGGAAATGCCGCGCGAGAAAATGGACTATATGGACGTTTCGCCCAAACAGCTCGTTTCCGTTGCAGCCGCACTTATTCCCTTCCTTGAAAACGACGATACGAACCGCGCCCTCATGGGTTCGAACATGCAACGTCAGGCTGTGCCTCTTCTCAAAACGGAGTCGGCAATCGTCGCGACGGGTATCGAAAGTTCTATCGCGCAATATTCGGGCGTTATCGTCACGGCGAAAGAGGCGGGCGTGGTGCATTCCTGCGCGTCGAACATGATCAAGATCAAAGAGGACGACGGAACGATGCGCGAATATCCCTTGAAGAAGTTCGAACGTTCCAATGCGGGCACGTGCCTCAATCAGCGGCCTATCGTTTCCACGGGCGACAGAGTGTACAAGGGCGAGATCATCGCCGACGGTCCTTCGACCAATAACGGCGAACTCGCGCTCGGTAAAAACATTCTCATCGGCTATATGGAATGGGAAGGTTATAACTACGAGGACGCTATCCTGCTTTCCGAAAAATTGGTGCAGGACGACGTGTTCACCTCTATTCATATCGAAGAATACGAAACGGAAGCGAGAGATACGAAGCTCGGTCCGGAAGAAATCACGCGCGATATCCCCAACGTCGGCGACGACGCGTTGAAGGATTTGGACGAAGACGGTATCATTCGCATCGGCGCGGAGATTCAAAGCGGCGATATCCTCGTCGGTAAAGTATCCCCGAAGGGCGAGGCGGAGCTTACGCCCGAAGAAAGATTGCTTCGCGCGATCTTCGGCGAAAAATCGAGAGAGGTGCGCGATACGTCTTTGAAAGTTCCGCACGGCGAAGGCGGCGTCGTCGTAGACGTCAAAGTGTTTACGCGAGAGAACAAGGACGAATTGGATCCGGGCGTAAATAAGCTGGTGCGCGTATATATCGCGCAGAAGCGTAAAATTCAGGTCGGCGATAAGATGGCAGGTCGTCACGGTAACAAGGGCGTTATTTCCCGTGTGCTTTCGCAGGCGGATATGCCCTTCCTTGCCGACGGTACG
>CAYWML010000018.1:0-22367 GCA_964459515.1 uncultured Clostridia bacterium
GGCTATTATAAAGGAAAGCGCGTTTCCGTTATGGCTTCCGGCATGGGGCAACCCTCGATCGGTATTTATTCCTACGAGTTGTATCACTATTACGACGTGGAGGCGATTATTCGCGTGGGGTCTTGCGGTTCGTTTTCGCCCGATTTACACGCGCGCGACATCGTCGTTGCAATGGGGGCGTGCACCAACGGCAATTACGCCAAACAGTATAATTTGCCGGGAACGTTCTGCCCGATTGCCGATTTCGACCTCGTAAAGCGCGCGGCGGAAGAGTGCGAGAAAATGGGCGTGA
This sequence comes from uncultured Clostridia bacterium, assembly GCA_964459515.1. Lineage (GTDB taxonomy): Bacteria > Bacillota > Clostridia > Christensenellales > Borkfalkiaceae > Scatosoma. The sequence goes on from CAYWML010000018.1 coordinate 293, forward strand.
ACTATCGCGTGGGCAATATTCTTTCTTCCGATATGTTCTACGACGACGCCAATTCGGGTATGCAATGGGCGAAGATGGGCGTGCTCGGCGTGGAAATGGAGTCGGCGGCGTTGTATTGCAATGCGGCGCGCGCAGGCAAAAAGGCGCTTTGTATTTGCACGGTGAGCGATTCTTTCGTATATCCCGAAGAAAATACAACCGCAGAGGAGCGGCAAAATTCTTTCACGAAGATGATGGAGATCGCTTTGCGCTTGGCGTAAGCGAGAAAAACTAAAAAAGCAGGTATTCGTATGGCAAAAAGAGCTTTTATAATTGTTTTGGACAGCATGGGCATCGGCGAGATGCCCGACGCGGCGGAATGGAAGGACGAGGGGAGCAATACGCTCGGCGCAATCCGTCGGCGTCCGGAATTTCATTGCCCGAACCTCGAAAGGCTCGGCTTGTTCAACATCGACGGCGTCGGCGGCGGCGTTGCCGCGCCGAAAGCGTGCTACGCCCGTATGTCGGAGGCTTCTAAGGGAAAGGACACCACGATAGGACATTGGGAGATCGCAGGGATTTATTCTCCGCGCCCGTTGCCGACTTATCCGAACGGCTTTCCGCAATCTCTCTTGACGGAGTTCGAACGAGTAACGGGCAGGGGCGTGCTTTGCAATCGCCCTTATTCGGGAACGGAAGTCATCAAGGATTTCGGCGAAGAACATATTCGTACGGGCAAGCTGATCGTGTATACTTCGGCGGACAGCGTTTTCCAGATCGCGGCGCACGAGGACGTCGTGCCCGTGGAAACGCTTTACGAATATTGCAGGCAGGCGCGCGCGCTGTTGCAGGGCGAGCACGGCGTAGGGCGCGTGATCGCGCGTCCGTTTAACGGAACGTATCCCTTTACGCGTACGCCCCGTCGGCACGATTATTCTTTAACGCCGCCGTCGAAAACCCTTCCCGACCTCTTAAAGGAGAAAGGTTTCGATACGATTTCCGTCGGAAAAATTTTCGATATTTTCGCGGGACGCGGCTTTACGGAAAGTTATCCCACCGTCAACAACGAAGACGGAATGGACAAGACCATGTCCGCGTTGAACCGCGATTTCAACGGGTTGTGTTTCGTGAATCTCGTCGATTTCGATATGGTGTACGGGCATAGAAACGACGTCGAAGGATATGCACGCGCCATGACGGCGTTCGATAAGCGTTTGGGCGAATTTTTGCCGAATATGCGCGCGGACGATCTCTTGATTATCACGGCGGATCACGGTTGCGATCCCGTAACGCCGTCCACAGACCATTCGCGCGAATATACGCCGATGCTTGCCGTCGGCGAAAAGTTGAAAACGGGCGTCGATTTGGGCACGCGGCGCAGTTTCGCCGACATCGGCGCGACGGTTGCGGAATGGTTCGGCGTTTCCTCGAAGGACTTATACGGCGAGGCCTTCTTAAAGGAGATTTTGCATGACTGATACGGAATTGATGCAGGCGGCTGTCGAAGCGCGAAAAATGTCCTACGCGCCTTATTCGCATTTCCGCGTAGGGGCGGCTCTGCTCGGAAAAAGTGGCAAGGTATATACGGGTTGCAACGTGGAAAACGCGGCGTATACGCCGACGAATTGCGCGGAGCGAACGGCAGTGTTTAAGGCGGTCAGCGAAGGCGAACGAACTTTTGAAAAAATCGCGATCGTGGGGGGCATGGACGAGAATATTTCCGAAATTTGCGCCCCTTGCGGCGTTTGTCGTCAGGTGCTCGCCGAATTTTGCGACAAGGATTTTCGCTTGGTCTTGGGCAATCCCGAACGGATACGGGTTTGCACCCTCGGCGAATTGTTGCCGTTGTCCTTCGGTAAAGGCGATTTGGAGTGACGAAATATGAGAATGTACGATATTATACAGAAAAAACGGGACGGCGAAACGCTCGACGAAACGGAAATCCGTTGGTTCGTCGAGGAATACACGAAAGGCAAAATTCCCGATTATCAAGCCGCCGCGCTTTGCATGGCGATCTATTTTCGCGGCATGACGTTGGAGGAAACGACCGCGCTTACCTTTGCCGTACGCGATTCGGGCGAACGCTTGGATTTTTCGGATATACGCGGCTTGCGCGCGGATAAGCATTCCAGGGGCGGCGTAGGCGATAAAACGAGCCTCGTCGTCGCGCCGATTGCCGCGTATTGCGGCGTGAAGATCGCAAAAATGAGCGGCAGAGGCTTAGGGCATACGGGCGGCACGATCGATAAATTGGAGGCAATCCCCGGTTTTCGCACGGATATTCCCGTGGAAGAGTTTAAGGAGATCGTCAACGACGTCGGCATAGCGATCGTCGGGCAAAATGCGGAGCTTGCCCCTGCCGACAAGCTTTTGTACGCCCTGCGCGACGTAACGGCTACGGTAGACAGTCTGCCGCTTATCGTGTCGAGCATTATGGGCAAAAAGCTCGCCGCCGACGACGATTGTATCGTATTGGACGTAAAAACGGGCAGCGGTTCGTTTATGAAAACGCAGGAAAAAAGCCGCGAACTTGCCGAATGGATGGTGCAAATCGGTCGTCGCGCGGGAAAGCGTATGCGCGCGCTCATCACGGACATGGATACCCCCTTGGGCTATGCGATCGGCAATTCCTTGGAGGTCGTGGAAGCCGTTCGCACATTGCAGGGGAAAGGTCCTGCCGATTTGACGGAGCTTTGCATCGCGTTGTCCGCGCATATCTTGGAGCTAGCCGAAAAGGGCACGTACGCGGAATGCGAAGCGTTGGCAAAGGAAGCGATTTCTTCGGGCGGCGCGTTGCAAACGTTGGCGCGCATGGTACAGGCGCAAGGCGGCAACGCGGAATGGATTTTGCACCCCGAAAAATTCCCTGCGGCGAAGTACAGTCGCGCGGTGCGCTCAACAGCCGAGGGCTATATCGTCGGCGTGGATACGGAGGGGTACGGCATGGCGAGCCTTTTATTGGGTGCAGGCAGAAACACGAAAGCGGATAAAATCGATTTTGCGGCAGGCATTTATCTGCACGCGAAAACGGGCGACTTCGTGCACGTCGGCGATACGATAGCCGTCTTATACGCAAGCGACGAAGCGCTGTTTGCCGCGGCGGAAGCGCGCCTGTTGTCGGCAACGCGGATTGCGGCAACGCCGCCGCAACGCAAGCCTTTGATTTTAGACGTAGTGGAATAATCGTATAGGGAATATTTACGGCGGCACGCTCGTGCCGCCGCGATTTTTTTATCGCATGAAAAAACGGCGACTTTTCAGCCGCCGCATAGTAGTTATAAAGGGAAGTCAGCGTTCGTTGATAAGTTTCGTCAGCGTAACGGGATCTACAATCTTGCCGTCTTTGTATACGCGCATATTGCCCGAAGCGATTTCGTCGATGAGAATGACTTCGCCGTTGTTATAGCCGAATTCGAATTTAATATCCCACAAATCGCAACCGAGCGTTTTCAAATCGTCCGCGACGACTTTCGTGATTTTCAAGGTTTGCGCTTTCATGCTTTCGTACATTTCGGCGGACATAACGCCGAGCGCGCAAAGCCCGTCTTTCGTGACGAGGGGATCGCCTTTTTCGTCGTTTTTGAAAGTGCATTCGACGTAGCCGCCTGCAAGCGGTGTTCCGTCCGCGATATATTCGCCGTATCGGCGCACGAAGCTACCCGTCGCCACCAAGCGGCAAATGACTTCCAATCCGTGCCCGAATACGGTGGCAGGAAGCACCTCCATCGTCGCTTCGTCGATATTCGCGGAAACGTAATGCGTTTTTACGCCTGCTTTTTTCAGCAGTTCGAAATAGTACACGGAGGAGCGCAAGTTGGCTTTTCCGATGCCCTCGATTGTCAACCCGACCGTGTTTTCGCCGGGATCGAAAACGCCGTCTTTGCCCGTGCAGTCGTCCTTGAATTTCAGCATAACGTTCCCGTTAGCAAGCTTGTAAACGTCTTTTGTTTTACCTGTGTAAATTTTTTGCATCGAAATAGCTCCTCGTATAAAATTACGGCGTTGCCGATTACGTAGATTATAGCAGATTTTTTTTCGTTTTTCAATTGTCTGAAAGCCGCTTTTAAGAAAAAATACGATTTTGCGGAAAAATTTTTTCTGTATTCCTCCTTCTCCGTCATTGCGAGGCACGGTGCCGCGGCAATCTCCGCCGTCAGGCGGAAACGCAACCCCGTCGTTGCAAGCCGCGAAAACGCCCCTCGTCCGTCATTGCGAGGCGCGGACCGCGCCGCGGCAATCTCGTGGCAATCCGTAGGATTGCCGCGGAACGCAAGCCCGTCCACGCCGTCAGGCGGAAACGCAACCCCGTCGTTGCAAGCCGCAAAAACGCCCCCCGTCCGTCATTGCGAGGCGCGGACCGCGCCGCGGCAATCTCGTGGCAATCCGTAGGATTGCCGCGGAACGCAAGCCCGTCCACGCCGTCAGGCGGAAACGCAACCCCGTCGTTGCAAGCCGCAAAAACGCCCCCCGTCCGTCATTGCGAGGCGCGGACCGCGCCGCGGCAATCTCCGCCGTCAGGCGGAAACGATTAAACGCAGAACGCGAAAAAGGTTGCGAGAAACGCTTGCCTTAAAAATAAATATGTGTTATAATACAAAACGAACGAATTTTTTATGGAGTAACGAAAGATGAACTTTTTTAAGAAGATCGCAACGTCGGCATTGCTCGTTTTCGCGATAGCAGTTCCTTCCGTCAGCGTGCAAGCGCAGGCGGCAACCACCAGCCTCACCGTGACCACGCCGAGCGGCTATACGTGCGCGGACGATGTGCAGTATGTAAAAGATGGTAACTATATCGCCAATTGGGGCGCACGCGGAGAAAATTGCACCTTCCTTTCCACGTATGCGCAAAGTTTCTATACGGGCAGTTATACCTATTCCGCGCTGGAGAACGTTGCAGGCGGTACGGGCAAGTCGGACGCCCCGAACAGCGATTTGTACGATAGTTTGCAAACGCTGATGACTTCAAAACATACGTATAAGACTGGGTATGACGAAACAAATAACTTATATAGATATACCGATTGCCTTTTGGGAAATGATAGCAAAATTTCTTCTTTTTATTCGGGAACAGTTTTTGATAGTGCTTGGGTTAGCGGTGGAACAGTATGGAATAAAGAGCATACTTGGCCGAAGAGCAAGGAAACGGAAAAAAAGGCAAAAGAAGATATTATGATGCTTCGTCCGACGGTCACGAGTGAAAACAGTGCGCGCGGTAATACGGCGTATGGGGAAAGCAGCGGTTATTATAATCCCAACGGAGAAATGAGCGGACAGAATCCGCAGGGCGATTTGCGCGGCGATTGCGCGCGTATCGTATTGTATGTTTACGTGCGTTGGGGCAATACAAGCAGAATGTGGGGGACGAGCGGCGTTATGGAAAGTCTTCCCGTGCTTTTGAAATGGATGGAAGAAGATCCCGTGGATACGTGGGAAATGGGCAGAAACGACGCCGTGCAGTCGATTACGGGCACGAGAAATGTTTTCGTGGACTATCCCGAATACGCTTGGCGTTTGTTCGGGGCAACTATTCCCGACGATATATCCACTCCCTCAAACGGCGTTTATAACGGAACGGGCGGTTCAGTTTCGGGAGGCGATTCTTCTTCGAGCGGAGAAACGGACGAAACAACGCCGATTGCAACCATCTGCGCGAGCGCGGCTGGCAACTACACGGCGAAAGGCACGGCTGTTGCCGTCAACGCACGAAGCTTTTTGTTGCAGGACGAAACGGGCAGTATCCTCGTGTATAAAGACTACGATTGGAGTGGAGACGTTTCCGTAGGCGACGTGGTGACGGTAGAAGGCACGACGAGTTCGTATGGCAACGCCATGCAGTTCGGCAAGGAAGCGACGTACACGAAAACGGGCACGGAAACCGTTTCCTATCCCAAAGCAAAAACTTTGACGATGGCAGATTGCGAAGCGTACGCTTCGGGAAGCGTTACGCCCGAATACGTCAAAGTAAACGGCACGCTCAGCGTGACGGAAAACAGTAAATATGCAGGCAGCTATTACTATAATCTCGACGTAGGCAGTACGACGGTGAAGGGTAGTATCACCTATCCCACTGCGGAAGAGCACGAAACATTGTCCGCGTTGGACGGCAAGGAAGTCACGGTGACGGGTTACGTTACGGGGCTTACAAACAGCAAGTACGTCAATATCATCATGACCGACGTCAAGGCGTATGCGGACGAGGAAGACAGCAGTAACGACAGCAGTTCCTCGGTTGACGAAGACAGCAGTAACGACAGTAGCTCTTCGGTTGACGAGGATAGTAGTAACGACAGCAGTTCTTCGGTTGACGAGGATAGTAGTAACGACAGCAGTTCTTCGGACACGGACAGCGGCGATATTTCGGGAACGGAGAGCGGCTCGGAAATCGACGGAAGCGACGAAAGCGACGAGAGCGGCGTAGACGGCAAAGAGAATTCTTCCGTTGTCGATGACAGCAGTATTGTTTCGGGAACGGAGAATGATTCGGCAAACGACGTAATCAGCGTCGGCGATGCAAGCGGTTCCGATGTTTTGGACGGCATAGCCAATCCTTTTTACGACAGTTGCAACGGCAGTATCGCATGCTTGCCCGTGGCAACGCTCGGACTGGCGGCGTTGGTCGTTTTGAAAAAGAAGAGAAAGTAAACGGACGAAAAAACGAAAAGAAAATATCCCGAACGGGGTATTTTCTTTTTTTTGGCTTTCAAAACACTTTACAAGACTTCGTTTTTTCGGTATAATTATATAGTATAATATTATGCGAAATTACGGCTATGCGTTCGTCGGGGCGAAGCTTCGGCGTAACGAAAGAGAGTTCTATGAAAATTTCCGAAAATTGGAAAGATTATTCCATAATAGCGACGGGGGACGGGTACAAGTTGGAACGATGGAAAGACGTCTACCTGCTTCGTCCCGATCCGCAGGTGATTTGGGCGGCGCAAACGGATCTGTTTGCCTATCCGAAGTTGAACGCCTATTATAAGCGTAGCGAAAAGGGCGGCGGCGGTTGGAAAATCGTGCGCCCTTTCCCCGAAGAATGGAATATCGATTACGAAGCGTTGGATATTCGCTTTAAGATAAAGCCCATGGGCTTTAAGCATACGGGGCTTTTCCCCGAACAAGCGGTGAATTGGGAGTATATGACGCGTTTAATTCAAAACGCCGACAGACCGATAAAAGTGTTGAATTTGTTTGCGTATACGGGCGGCGCGACGGTGGCTTGCGCCAAGGCAGGCGCGCAAGTCACGCACGTGGATGCGGCGAAAGGCATGGTGGAGCGCGCAGGCGAAAACGCGCGGCTTTCGGGGATAGATACGGGTATTCGCTATATCGTGGACGATTGCTTGAAATTCGTGCAACGGGAAATCCGTCGCGGAAACAAGTACGACGCGATTATTATGGATCCTCCCTCCTACGGCAGAGGGCCGAACGGGGAAATGTGGAAGATCGAAAACGATTTGTATAAGTTCGTGGAGCTGTGTACGCAGGTGCTGTCGGACAATCCGTTGTTCGTCCTGATCAACAGCTATACGACGGGTTTGCAACCCATGGTTCTGAAAAATATTTTACAGCTCACCTTAAAGCGATTTTCGGGGAGCGTGGACGCCTACGAAGTGGGCATAAAAACCGAGGAGGGCATAGCGTTGCCCTGCGGTGCGGGAGGTATATTCGTTCATGACGGAGTTCAATGAAAACGCGACGGAAGACGTCGGCTTTGAGATTCTTTACGAGGACAATCACATAATCGTCGTGCAAAAGCCGCAAATGTTGGCTTGTTGCCCCGACGAAAGCAAAGACGACAACCTGCTGGACAGGATTAAGCGGTATATAAAGATAAAGTACGAAAAACCGGGGAACGTATACGTCGGGTTGGTGCACCGTTTGGATCGTCCGACGGGCGGCGTTATGGTATACGCGAAAACAAGCAAAGCGGCGGCGCGGCTCACCGAAGGCTTGCAGACGGGCGCATTCGAGAAAAAATATCTTGCCGTGCTTTGCGGCGCACCCGATACCGAGCGCGGAACGCTTTGCAACTATCTGCGTAAAAACACCGTAAACAACATGGTGTACATTTGCACGCCGAGCGAAGAGGGCGCGAAATATGCGGAGCTGGATTATAAGGTCGTGGAAGACAAGGGGAAATATTCCCTCGTCGAGGTGCGCTTGCATACGGGTAGAACGCATCAGATCCGCGTACAAATGGCAGGCATTTCTCATCCGATCTACGGGGATATGCGGTACGGCGGCGCGCTCGCGCAGAAAGGCAAGCTCGCTTTGTGGGCGTATTCGTTGTCGTTTTTGCACCCGATCACGAAAGAGCGTTTGAAATTTATCGCTTCTCCGCCGTCGGGGGAAACCCCTTGGAAGGCTTTCGATTTGGAAAAAGCCGTGGAAATTCGATAAAAAATAGAAAAAATACGTGAAAAGCCGAAAAAAGCGTGAAATGCGTTTGACAAAAAAGGTTTTTCCGTGTAAAATAATATGGTACGGGATTATATCGTACGGTAATAGCAATAACTTGCGAAAAATATGAGGCACGTTTTTATGAAAAGAAAAAACAAAAAACTCTTAACTCTTATCCTTTGCGGCGCGCTTTGCGCTACGTCTGCCGTCGGTGCGGTAGCGGCCACGAATTTGTCCGCAAACGCCGACGACGAAGCGGCTAAAAACACCGTTTTGCTGACGGACGTTTTTGCCGGCAGTTCGGGCGACGTCATCGGCGCGGAAAAGGTCGCTGACGGCGACGAAAAGGAAACGGCGGCTTTCACGCTGAAAGATAAGGAATACGTATACTTAAAGCGCGATTTGGCTTTCAAATGGTACACGGCAAAAGATACCGCGAAGTATTTGAACTTCACGATCGCCTTGAAAGATTTGAACTTTACGAAACTTTCTTTCCGCATCGAAAGCGCGGCAGCCGAAGCGACGAAAGACGAAAAAGCCGTCAATATCCTGTATATCCGCAAGGACGAAACGGGCTATAAGGCAGGCGTAACGCAGGACGAGAAAACCAACGCCGCATCGGAAACGTCTATCGACTTGAAGGCAGGCACGGAGGTGAAGTTCGAGCTCGCTGAAAATACCGACTACGGCAAGTTTACCGTCAAGGCAAACGGCGTGCAAATCGGCGTGATGGAAAACGTCGGCGCGAACTTTGCGGAATACGAATACAGCGAAAACGATTCTCTGTATTTGCAAGCGGAAACGGACTCGTCCACGACGGTTTATCTGAAAGAGATCAACGGGCAGCTTTTCAACAATATCGAAGATAATAGCGATTCGAAAAAAGTCGTTACGGATACGGCAGCTCCCGTGCTCGTCGTCAACGACGAATTGAGCGGCTTCCTGCTCGGCACGCAGTTCTCTCTGAACTACGAGAAGATCGACGTATTGACGAGTAGCGGACTTACGGAAACGAAAGAATACTATCAATATAATCCTACGCATGAGGAAACGAAGTACACGACGCTCACCACGAGTACCTATTTCATGGATACGGTGTATGAAAAGGACGAAAAGGATACTTCCGTATGGAGAGAGGACGGAAAAGAATACGTTTCCGTAAAATTCACCCTCGGCGACGCGGCACATTCCACTTCGGAAACGAAAGTCGTTTACGAACTGGCGTGGTACGCAACTTCGGGTTCGGTCGAAGAAAAAACGTTGGGCGAGGAGAGCGTTGCTTTTATCATTGCCGACAGAAACGAGGACGGTCCCGAATATCGCGGCATTAAGGTAGAAGAAAATAACGGTAAATACGAAAATCGATATGATGACGAAACGGCATTCAACGCCGAAGTCGAAGCGTATCAAACCGCGCTCGAAGCGGCGGCGGAAAACGTCAGCGCAGGCAGCAATTCCTATGTGTATTTCCCTTCGCTCGATTGGTTGATTTCGGATAACAACGGCTATCGCTCGTTGAAATTCACGATTTCCTATAAAACGCCTTCTTCCTCTTCGTCGAAGACCTCTTCGGGGCTTTCGTACAGCTCCTTAAAGCTTTCGGCGAGCGAACCGGGAACGTACGAATTTAAGGTGCTTGCGAAAGATAAAGCCGGCAACGTGATGATGTATGCGGACGAAGACGGCAATCTCGTAGAAGTCACCGAAAGCAATATTTGGGATATCGAAGCCATTCCTGCATTCTCCTATGCAATTAAGAATAAAGGCATTTCCGTAGAAGAAAAATCGACGACGGCTTCCGATCGCGTGAAAACGCAATTGCTTTCCGAAACGTACACGTTTACGGACGCGACGATTGTCGGCGCAAGCGATTTGCAATCGGATTACGCATTGTATAAAGTGGATGTAAGCAAGTATAAGGATAAGACAATCACGCAGGCTATTCTTTCGAGCGTTACAAGCGCGGATATACAGTCGGCAATCAAGTCGAAAATTCCGACAACGAGCGAAGACGGCTATTTTGAATTGTATATTTCGGAATACGCAAAACAAATCGCCGCCGAGCTTGGCGTAAGCGATGAAGCAAGCATTAAGGCGATTAAAAATTGTTTCGTAAAAATCGACGAATACGACGACCGTATCAGTGAAGAAGAAAATGCTTCCGCTTGGGAAGCGAGCGACAACAAATACAATTGGCAACCGAGCTCCAAGAGCTTTACGGCGGCGGAGCAAGGCACGTACCTCGTTTTGGCGGATTACTGGGAAGGCGACATGGCGCGCGTAGATCGCGTAGCTGCATATAAGCTGATTGTGGTTTCGGCTGAAACGGACGTTATCAAAGGCGAAACGCAATGGTTGCAGAACAATCTCGTTTCGGTGATTTTGTTCTCGGTTGCGGCAGTCATGTTGATTTTGATTGTCATTCTGCTTTTGGTACAGCCCTCCGAGGAAACGTTGTCCGACGTGGACGCGAAAGCGGCAAAGAAGAAAAACGTCGTAAAAAAGAAGTAAAGGATATATAGCGAAAGAGGGACGGCGGTTTGCCGTCCCTTTTTATGAAAAACGGAGCGAAATATTTTCGCTCGGAAAGGAGTATAATGCTGGAATTGGTCGTGGAAATGCCGCAAACTTTGCGGATGTTTACCGATAATCATTACGCGCAGGCGTCCTTTTGCATGGACAGTCTGTTAAAAAATCGCGAAGTGCGCGTGAACGGCGCGCGCGTTGCCGCCGATATGCCGTTGCAAAAAGGCGACGTCGTGCGCTATTATTTGACGGAGAAGCAAGCGCAAAAAACAGCCTATTATACGGTCTACGAAGACGAAAACGTTCTCGTTGCGGATAAGGAAAGCGGCGTCAATTCCGAAGCGGTATTTGCCGCGCTTTCTCGCGCGCAGGCGGAAAAGGGCGGCGCGTGCTATTTTATTCATCGGTTGGATCGAAACACGCGCGGACTGATGATTTTTGCAAAGCATAAAGCCGCGGAAGAATTGCTGTTGGATGCCTTTCGGTGGCATTCCGTCGAAAAACTTTATCATGCTTTATGTTTTGGCTGTCCGCCGAAAAGCGCAGACGTGCTTACGGCGTATTTACGGAAATGTGCGGCGCAGGCTTGCGTGCGCGTGTTCCCCGAAGAAATCTGCGGCGCGGAGAAAATCGTCACCGAATATCGCGTTTTGGAAAAATTTTCGGAAACGGCACTCGTGGAAATAAGGTTGCATACGGGCAAAACGCATCAAATTCGCGCGCATTTTGCCTATATCGGTTGTCCTATCGTCGGCGATATGAAGTACGGCGACGCGCGGCGCAACAAAGCGTATAAAACCGCGCGGCAATGCCTTGTCGCCAAAAGCCTTTGCGTACGTGCCGTCGGCATATTATCGTACTTATCCGAAAAGACGTTTGTTTCTCGTTTTTCCGTCGTTTCATCGGTTACCCCCAACAAGCAAGCGTAGCTTGCGCAATCCAAGGTCAAGGAACATAGTTCCTTGTGGGGGTGCAGGGGGCAACGCCCCGCTGCAAAAACTAAACGCCGTCAGGCGTTCACGCGACGACAGTCGCGCTAATATTCCCAAACAAGCAAGCTTTGCTTGCGCTCCCAACGCCGTCAGGCGTTCACGCGGCAACCGCCGCACTTCTTCCCTCTCTGTCATTAGAGTTGTGTCAAAATGAAAAAAAATGATATAAAAAAGATATGAAATACGAGAAAATAAGGAATAAGAGATTTTTTTCTTCGTTATAATCTTATTTATGCCATAGTAAATTCTATGTTCCTCTCATTTTGACACAACTCTATTGCGAGGCACGAATGTGCCGTGGCAATCTCGTGGCAATCCTTCGGATTGCCGCGGAAACCACGCCCGTCTTTCGTCGCTTACCGCCGTAGGCGGCAAATCAAGGTCAAGGAACATAGTTCCTTGTGGGGGTGCAGGGGGCAACGCCCCGCTGCAAAAACTAAACGCCGTCAGGCGTTCACGCGACGACAGTCGCGCTAATATTCCCAAACAAGCAAGCTCTGCTTGCGCTCCCAACGCCGTCAGGCGTTCTCCGCGACGACAGCCGCGCTTTTACGCCAAACTATAACGGCGGCGCATTCGCGCCGCCGCTATTATGCTATTCCGCTTTTACGAAAGCTTATTTTTCATCTTTCTTATTCAAGAAAAGCAACACAACGCCGACAAGCAAGCCGACCGCTAAAACCGTCGCGATTGCGGCAAACAGATATTGCGGTTGATCATTCGATTTCGGCGGCGTGGGGTTCTCGACGGTGCAGAGCGTGAAATCCAACTCGCTATCCGGCAATCCCGTCAGTTGCAGGTGATAGCCGTCCTCGGTCTCTTCAAACCGCAAGAGACTGCTTTGCGTTAAATAGTAGGGCGTTTTGATTTCAATTTCCAAATCGCCGAAGTCCGCCCAAGTCGCCGCAGGGGAAAGCAGATAGGTATACTGAAAAACGGTAGGCGAGTAGTCGCCGCGGATAGACGGATATAAAGGCACGGTTATCGTATTTTTCAGCGTTTGTTGCGGCGCAAAAGTCAGCTCGTATTCGTGCCAGCGTTGCAATCCCTCGGCAAAGTAGGCGTTTTCCCCGATATGCGCCGTGATAAAACCGCGGTCGTCCGTTCCTGCTTGCAGGGCGCAAAGGACGGCGTTATACCAATCGTTGTCGGTTATTTCCGTTGCCGTTTCGGGGCGAAACGATAAAACAAAATCGTAAAAATTCATATTTTCCGTTTTCGTTAATACGGCTTTGCCGTCGATTTCCGTGCCGTCGGCAGTGTTGCCGTTTTCGTAAATTTTAAGTACGGGCGCGGCGGAAAGCGGATTGCCTATGGCGTATATAAAAAATTCGTCGCTGTTTTGCACCCCCGTGCCGAGTCGCACGCTTCCGTTTTTTAGCGTGTGTAGGTTATTGCATTCGGGTAGAAAAATACGCGAGTTTTCGTCCGTGGATGACCAATCGAACGCAACGGTTGCGGCTCTATATTGTTCGTCGATAGGGGATGCTTTGTCTTCGCCGCCGATGACGTAACGATATTTCGTCACTTGCGTATCGATTGTGTAAAATTCGTCCGTGAGCAATTTGTCGGAAAGTTTGGCAAGTTCGTCGTTGACGTTAAAGCTTCCGCCGCTCGAATAGGTGTAGCGAATACGCGTGGAGATTGCTTCTCCGTCGGCGGTCACGCTGTACTTTGCGGCGTCCGCGGCAAAATCGTAGTATTCCGCCGTTTCGTCGTAGAGATTCGCATAGTCGGGTTGCGCCCCGAACGGGAAAGCAAGCGTAGCCTTCACTTCATAGCTTTCGGGGTTGTAAAAAGTGTATTCCGCCGTAGCCGTCGCGCCGTAAGCGAGATAATCTTCCTTGCTTGCGTAATAGTTGGCAGGAAACTCTTGTATGTTCAGCGTAAGCTTCTCGTTCGTAATGCAAACGGGCGAAGGCGAGGACTCGATGATTGCGCCCATAGAGTTCGTGCCTTGCCATTTCGTTTGCGCGGAATTTGCGGAAGCGTGAAACGAACAGGGCGCAGGAAGCAAAACCAGCGCAAGCGCGATACAGCAGAGTTTTTTCATGACCGATCTCCTTGGTATGGATTTCTTTCTAAGATAAGTATAATATAAAGTCGAAAAAAAGTCAATCGTATCTTCGCAAAAAGCTGTTTTTGCACTTGAAAAGGAGCAACGAAAAAGGCTGTTTGCGAACATTTGCACGTTCGTCAAATAAAAATCGATAATATCGCCGAAAATCGCTTGACTTCCTTTCTCTGTTTTGCTATACTATATTTGAACATTTGAATAATTGTTCAAATAATCAAAAGAATGACGAGGTAAGTATGGAAAAGATAATGCAGGAAGCAGGCGAGGCGATTTGTACGGAAGAAACGCGGCACGAAGAAACGGTGCGGCAGGCGCAGACGCACGCGCTGTCTGAAGAAGAACTTTTAAGGGCGTGCAAAATTTTTCAAATTTTGTCCGAACCGAGCCGTTTTAAGATCGTGTACGCGCTTTTAAGCGGTGCGCTTTGCGTGTATCATATAACGGAAGCGTGCGGCGGAACGGTAAGCGGCGTCAGCCATCAATTACGCGTTTTGCGCGATAACGGCATTGTAAAGGCGCGCCGTTTCGGAAAAAACGTAGAATATGCTTTATCGGACGAACACGTGCGCGAATTGGTAGAAATGGGCGTAGCCCATGCGCATTGCAACGATTGACGGAGGCAGGGTATGAAAAAGACGATTGCTATTACGGGGTTGGATTGCGCGGCGTGCGCGGCAGAGTTGGAAGAAGAATTGCAAAAATTGACGGGCGTGCAAAGCGTTGCCGTTTCGTTTGCGGAGCAAAAGATTTTTTTGGAGTATGCGGACGAAGCGGCTTTGGAATGCGCGGTGGCGTGTGCGAACGCCTTTGAAGAGGTGCGCGTGGTAGAGGATAACGCGTTTACGGGGTGTACGGTCTTGCATTTGGAAAATCTCGATTGCCCCGTGTGCGCCGAGGCGTTGGAGAGTGATTTGCGAAAAATCAAGGGCGTAAAGTCGGTCGCCGTAGACTATCTTTCGCAAACGATACGCGTGGAAACGGAGTCGGAAACGACGCTTGCGCGCGTGATAAAAAAGACGAATAAATTCGAGCAGGTCCGCGTATTGAACGGGGACAGATATGCGACGAACGGCAATTCACATCGAAAAGCGTTTTTGCGGATTTTGCTTTCCGCGGTGTTTTTTCTCGGCGGTTTGTCGTTGCAATGGTTGGCGCACGGAAAGGTCGTCAACGTTTTGAAATACGCGTGCTATATCCTTGCATACGCCGTCGTCGGCTATTCCGTGTTGCTTTCTACGGCGAAAAACGTAGTCAAGGGAAAGATTTTCGACGAAAACTTTTTGATGACGATTGCTTCGATCGGGGCAATCGCGCTGGGCGAAACGGCGGAGGGCGTGCTCGTTATGCTTCTCTATCAAATCGGGGAGCTGTTGCAGGCGATTGCCGTGGGCAGCTCGCGCAAGTCCGTGCGTACGCTTATGGAGATGAAGAGCGCGGAAGCCACTGTGCTTCGCGACGGTGAACCTATAACCGTAAAGCCCGAAGAAATTTCCGTCGGGGATAGAATTTTGGTAAAAGTCGGCGAAAAAGCCCCCGTAGACGGCACGCTTTGCAGCGAAAACGCCGTCGTCGATACGAAGCTTTTGACGGGCGAACCGGAGCCGAAAACGCTTTTTCGCGGCGAAGAAGTTTTGTCGGGATATATAAACGCAGGGGGTATGTACGAGATGACGGCAACACGCCGCTATGAAGACAGCGCGGTCGGCAAGATTCTCGAAATGGTGGAAAATGCTTCCGCAGGCAAAGCCGCGCCGGAAAAATTCATCACGAAATTCGCAAAGGTTTATACGCCCGTCGTTTGTTGTCTTGCACTGTTGCTTGCCGTTTTCGCGCCTCTTCTTAGCGGACTTATCGTCGAACGCAGATTCTGTTTTTTGAACGTGGCGCGTTGGGTACGCTCGGCGTTGACTTTCCTCGTTATTTCTTGCCCTTGCGCATTGATTATTTCCGTGCCGCTCACCTATTTTTCGGGTATCGGCGCGTGCGCGAAGAACGGGATTTTGGTAAAGGGTGCAAGCTATTTGGATATTCTTGCCAAAGCGCGCGCCATGGCTTTCGATAAAACGGGCACGCTGACGGAGGGAAATTTCCGCGTTTCCGCCGTCTATCCCGAAGACGGCATTACGAAAGAAGAACTTTTAGGGCTTGTCGCTTCCGCCGAATACGGCTCGGCGCACCCGATTTCCAAAGCCTTTTCCGATTACGCGCGCTCTATGACTTTTGACAAAATCGAAGAAATCGCAGGCGAGGGATTGATTGCGTCTTCCGAGACCGAACGGGTGCTCGTCGGCAACGAAAAACTTTTTCTTCGGGAAAAGGCAGACTTGCGTCGCGTCGAAACGGCGTATACCGTCGTTTACGTCGCGCGAAACGGTAAGTACGTCGGCGCGGTAGAAATCGGCGATCGCTTGCGCGACGAAGCGAGAGGCGCATTGGCGGAATTGAAATCGTTGGGCTTTTCTCGCTTGATTATGCTGACGGGCGACGGCGCGCTTCGCGCGCAGAAGATTGCAAACGAAGTAGGCATGTCCGAGGTGAAGGCGGAATTGTTGCCGAACGACAAGCTTGCCGCCGCGGAGGAGATTCGCAAAGACGGTGCGCTGGTATACGTGGGCGACGGCGTCAACGACGCGCCCGTCATGACGGTGTCGGATTGCGCCGTGTCGATGGGGTCGCTCGGAAGCGCGGCTGCTGTGGAAACTTCGGATATGGTGCTCGTTTCCGACGATTTGTCGGGGTTGCCTCGCGCCGTGCGGATTGCAAGAAAAACGCGTGCGATCGTTATGCAAAATATCGGCTTTTCCATTGTGATGAAACTTGCGTTTATGGCGTTGGGCGCGTTCGGCATATTGCCGCTTTGGCTCGCCGTGTTCGCCGATGTAGGCGTTATGTTGTTGGCGGTGTCGAATACTTTCCGCGTGCGCGCGCTCGGCACGAAAATAGCGCGAAAATAGCATGAAAAAGACTGTTTCCGCTCGCTAAAAACTTCCCTTTTTGCGAAAAAAGTGGTATACTGTTTTCAGGATGAAAAAAGGAGCAAGGCTTATGCAAAAGAAAAAAACGCTTGTCGTGGCAAGCGGCAACGCGGATAAAATACGGGAAATTTCCGAAATCTTTGCGGATTTTGCGGTGATTTCGCAAAAAGCGGCAGGGTTTGACGAATCCGTGAAGGAAAACGGCGGCACTTTTACGGAAAACGCTTTGATTAAGGCACGCGCGGCGTGTAATGCGCTCGGCGTACCCGTTCTCGCCGACGACAGCGGCTTGTGCGTGGACGCCCTCGACGGCGCGCCGGGGATTTATAGCGCGCGATATAGCGGAACGCACGGCGCAGACGCCGCCAATCGAGCCTTGCTTTTGGAGCGTTTGCAGGGAGTTGCCGACAGAAGCGCACATTTTTGTTGCGCGGTCGCGCTTGTATATTCCGACGGCAGAGAATGGACGGCGGAGGGGCGCACCTACGGAAAAATAGCCCTCGAAGAGCAGGGTAACGGCGGTTTCGGGTACGATAGTTTATTCGTGAGCGACGATTTGCGCCAAAGCTTCGGGGAGGCGAGCGCGGCGGCGAAAAACGCCGTTTCGCATCGTTTTCGCGCGCTTAGCGCGTTGCGTGAAAAATTGTCGGAGAGCGGCGTATGAAAACGTTGCTTATTCTGTCCGATACACACGGCAATCGTCGCGCGGTGGAAAGTTTGTTGCCGCGGATCGCGGAAAACGATTTTGTTATTCATCTCGGCGACGGCGGCGCGGATATGCGCGAAATTCGCGCGGCGTATCCCGAAAAAGTCTACGCCGTCGGAGGCAATTGCGATTTTTTATCGCCTTTTCCGCTTGCCGACATTTTGGAAGTGGAACAAACGCGTATTTTTTATTGTCACGGGCATGTATACGGCGTAAAATCGGGTTTGGAGCGTCTTGCGCGGGAAGCCAAAGCGCGCGATTGCGAAATCGCGCTGTACGGGCATACGCATAAAGCGGATATAAGGGTGGTAGACGGCGTAACGCTGATAAACCCCGGTTCTTTGAAACGCCCCGTCGGGGAGGGCGGTAGCTATTGCTATATGGTCGTGCATAAAGACAAAGCGACGCCCGTTTTGGTCGGCGAATCGGTTTTTTAAGAAAAACAGTGGAAGCCCCCACGTCGTCGCGACTGCGGCAATCTCGTATCGCCGCGGAAACTCTGTCAAAAAAAGAAAAAAGCGACGTTCTAATCTTTATGTCCCTCCTTTCCGCCGTAGGCGGAAAGGAAGGACATAGGCATATTCCGCATTATAGCATTTTAACCTTAATAAAAGGCGGCTTTGCGCAAACTTGCGCAAAGCCGCCTATTCTATGCCTTTATCGTTTTTATTTGTTTTCTTCGTGGATCGTAAGGGAAAATGCGGCGCGTGCGGTTTTGCCGGGGGCTACGCAATGCATATCCGCTTTCGTTTCCAATACTTCGGTGACGTTGTCCGTCGCGGGAAGCGAACCCCACGGCTCTACGCAGACGAAGGGCGCGTCCGTTTCGGCAGGATGCCAAAATCCGACGTACTTGAAATCCTCGAAGCGCGCCGTAACGTAGTTGCTTTCCAAATCCGACTTAACGGAAACTTCGCGCGCGGTGTTGGAAAGGATCAACGCGTCGTGGTCGAAAAGATCGTGCCGCAAAGGGAGTTTCGTGCCGTCTTGCAAGGGATAGGGGACGGCTTTGTCTGCCATAAAGCGGTCGCTTTCCGTCAGTAATTGACGGTGCACGTTGGTTTTTTGGGCAAATTCGAGGTAATAATCCTCGAACGAACCGTTGCCGAACGGTACGTTTATCCCGGGGTGTCCGCCGAAGGTGCAATACAAAGTTTTTTCGTCGGTGTTGGTGACTTGATAGCGCGTATACAGCGTATCACCCTTCAATTCGAAACAAACTCTGTATTCGAAGCGGAAAGGATATTCGCCGAGCGTTTCCTCGTTTTCCGTAAACAGGAAAACGAGCTTCGTCGCCGTGCGCTTTTCCAAGCGGAAAAGATAGTATCGCGCAAGCCCGTGCAAACGCGAGGGATAGCTTTCCCCCTGATAGACGTAAGTATTTTTGAAACGTCTGCCGATAAAAGGGAAAAGGTTGTAGGCTCTGCCTGCCCAATAGGCAGGGTCGCCTTGCCAAAGGTATTCCGTGTTCGTCTTTTTGGAAAACAGCGATTGCAACTGCGCGCCGGCGGTGTCTACTTTCACACGGAGGTGTTTGTTTTCTATAACGTAAAGCATAAATTCGCTCCTTTTCGGCGATAATAACCGAGGATATATTTATATAGAGTATACCATAAAACGTTGGTTTTGTAAAGAATATGCGTGAAAAAAGTCGTCGGCTTTCTTCGATTTCTTTCCGAAAATAAAAAAAATATCCGTTTTTTTACGATTTTTTCATGACGAACGGGTGACATTTGCGCATATTTATAGTATAATAAAAACATGCCTTTCCTTTCGGAGAGTGCAAAACCAAGGAGGAAACGAATGTGGAGCATGTGGAAAATATCGTCCTGATGCTTGCGGCGTGCGGCGCGTTCCTTATCGGCTTTAAGCTGCTCAGCGAAAACATGGAAAAGCTGGCAGGGCGTAGCTTGAAAGTGCTGTTCAACAAAACGTCGGATAAAAAAATGGTCGGCGTGGGTATGGGCGCGGTGGCTACGGCAGTCGTGCAAAGTTCGGGCGTTACGACGGTTATGGTGGTCGGCTTCGTCAATGCGGGGATTATGTCCCTGAAACAAGCGGCAGCCGTCATTATGGGCGCGAATATCGGTACGACGATCACGGCGCAGTTGGCAGCTTTGCAATCGTTGCCGATCGATACGCTTTTCATTTTCTTGCTGTTCGTCGGCGTAATGTTGGAGATGTTCTCCAAACGGGACAAGGTACGCTGTATCGGCTTGGCGTTGGCAGGTTTAGGCATGGTGTTCTTCGGCTTGGACGTCATGTCGAGCACGATGAAAGTCTACGCCGAAAATCCGAGCGTAACGGGCATGTTGGCTTCTCTGCGCAATCCGTTTTTATTGCTTTTGTTCGGTATCGCCTTTACCGCGCTCGTACAATCTTCAAGTGCCGTCACGACGGTGATTATCGGCATGGCGAGTGCAGGCTTGACGATTGGCGGCGGCGGAAACGCCGTGCTGTATCTCATTTTAGGATCGAATATCGGTTCTTGCGTGACCGCGCTTATTTCCTCTATCGGTACGTCCGTAAACGCGCGCCGCGCGAGTATGATTCATCTGCTTTTCAACGTGACGGGCGCGGTGCTGTTTATGGTGCTGTTGCTGTGTTGGAATGATTTCTATCAAGTAACTTTCGCAAAATGGTTTTCCGAGCCGGCTACGCAAATCGCCATGTTCCATACTTTCTTTAACGTGGCTTGCACGCTGTTGTTCTTGCCGTTTACCAATCTTTTGGTGTATGCGGCGTCCAAAATTATTCCCGAACACGGTGAGGAATCGCGTTCCCCGTCCGAGCTTGTGTATATGGACAAGCACTTCCTTTCTACGCCTGCCGTCGCGGTAGGGCAACTCTGGAAAGATACTTTCCGCATGGCGGATATGGCAATGAACAGTTTAGAGGTCGCGTTCAACGGCTTCATCGCGCGGAATTTGGAAGCCGTCGAGAAAGTGTACGAAGAAAACGAAAATATCTCCAAGCTTTCGGAAAAGATCAGCGATTACCTCGTTCGCGTTTCCGCAAACGGCGCGTCGTGGAAAGACGAAAAGTCCATCAACGCCCTGCATAATAACATCGGCGACATCGCGCGTATTGCGGAACTTGCCGACAATCTCACGAAATACACGAAGCGCGCCGTAAAGGACAATCTGTCTTTCTCGGAGGGGATTAACGAACGGCTTTGCGAAATGCACGGCTTGTTGCAGGAACAATATTCGTACGCAAAAGCCATTATCTTAAACGGACAACGGGGGCAAATTCCCGCTTCGGACGCGTTGGAAGATAAGATCGACGAAATGCGTCGCGTGTTGGTGGCGGAGCATATCGCTCGGCTTAGTCAAGGCAAGTGCCGCCCCGAGAACAACACGATTTTCGTCAACCTCGTTTGCAATTTGGAGCGTATCGGCGACCATTTGAATTTCATCGTGCACAGCAAAGACAATTAAAAAGGCACAACGAAGAAAAAACGGGCAAAACGCCCGTTTTTCTTATATATTGCGAAAAAAACGAATTTCGGACATACCATTTGTACGCTTGGCGGCAAGCGCGGCTTCGCTTGTATGCTGATTTTCGACGCTATATTTGGACGGTTTTGTCGAATCGCGCGATCCGCGTGAAAATTTTCTAAAAATACTTGACAAGCGCGGGGAAACATGATATTATATTATCGACGACATTTTGTCATATTCTATTATATAAGGCGGTAAATAATATGAGAAAAAAAAGCGGTTTATTATTAGGCTTGTTGTGCGGCACGCTGTTGTTGACGAGTTGTTCGTTTCTGCCAAACTCCGATAGTTCGGGCAGTAGTTCTTCTCCGACGGAAAGCAGTTCCGTGGTGGCGGAAACGTACACGATAACCTTTAAGCAGACGGGCGTAAACGACGTAACGCGCGAGGTAAAAGCAGGCGAAGTGTTGACGGATATCCCCACACCGAAGACGAAAACGGGATATACCGTAGCGTGGGACAGAACGGATTTCACGAATATTCAAGAAAATATCACCGTAACGGCGGTAGAAACGGCGTGTAAGTATACGATTACATACGACGCGAACGGCGGAACGGTAACACAGACAACGCAAGAAGCGACGTACGACGGCGAGGTAACGCTGGCAACGCCGACGCGCGAGGGGCATACCTTTGTTTGTTGGAAGAACGACGGACAAGCCGTAACTTCGGGAACGTGGAAGATTGCAGACAACGTAACGCTCGTTGCCGAGTGGCAGAAAAACGAGGTTGTAAAATATACGATAAGTTTCGTGCAAGACGGATACGAAACGATTCCGCGTGAAGTGGAAAAGGGCGCAACGTTGACGGACATTCCCGAAGTGCATGCAAAAACGGGATATTCAGTAGCGTGGGATACGACGGATTTTACGAATATTCAGAAAACCTTCATCGTAAAAGCGGTGGAAACGCCGA
>CAYWML010000019.1:0-22173 GCA_964459515.1 uncultured Clostridia bacterium
GGCTTTTTGCCTTGGGTTTACAGTAACTTCCCGTATCATCCCTATGCGACGCGCTATTACTCAGCCTAATTATGATATCAAGTTCGGTGTGGTCTGTCAAGCGTTTTAACGAAGTTTTTTCATCTTTTTTGTGTTTTTTTGAAAAAAACGGAATATTTTGCCGCAAACGCACATAACGCAACCGACCTATACGCGCGCGACAATATTTATTTTATATACGTCAAAATTAAAAGCGCATCCTCCCCCCAAAAGACTTGTCAAAAAGCGCGAAATATGGTACAATATCGGAGAAAGGTAATCCTCTTTGTCGGTAGGTTCTTCGGCAAATCCATTCGCCGATACCGAAATATATACATTTTTAGGAGGTTTTTATGAACAGGTTTTACAAAAGCGTCGGATTCGATCCCGTAGCCAAACAAACCACCGTTAAAACAGAGCTGATCGCAGGGGTAGTCACTTTCCTTGCCATGGCGTACATTTTAACGGTAAACCCGAATCAGATTTTCGGCGCGGGCAGTCCTTATTGGGCTTCGGCATTTATCGCGACCGCGCTCGGCGCCGTTGTCGGTACGCTTCTTATGGCATTCGTCGCAAAAATGCCGCTTGCGCAAGCTTCGGGCATGGGACTAAACTCTATGCTCGGCGGCATGATAGGCGGCTGGGGTGGCTACGGAAAATTCACTCCCGGGCAAGCGTTTATGTTGGTGCTGATTTCAGGACTGATCTTCTTGCTTCTCTCCGTCGTCAGCATTAAAGGCAAGACCTTTAGAGAACTTGTATTCGACGGCATGCCCGTCGCCGTGCGCAGTGCGATTTCCGTCGGAATCGGCTTGTTCATCGCGTACATAGGTTTTCAAAACGCAAAAATCATCGTCCCCGACGAGTATGTGCAGGTCGCTTTTGCCGACTTCACTTCTTGGGCAACGGCGAAGTATGCGACTGTCGCTTTTATCGGTTTATTCCTAATCACTATTTTGGATAAATTGCACGTCAAAGGCGCGGTGATTATCGGTATCCTCGGCGCAACCCTCGTCGGCATCCCCTGCGGCGTGACCGATATCTCCGTATTGAAAGGCAACGGTACGGTTTCGTGGAAGTTTTGGGAAAACTTTAGAGAATTCTTCAGCGGAGAAAACAGCGTTTTTCTGTCCTTTACGGATGTTTTCAAAACGGGATTACTGCCAAGCGGCACTTCCGTATTTACAATCATTATGATCATTATTACGCTCTGCATGATCGACATGTTCGACACGATGGGAACAATCGTCGGATGCTGCGGCGGCAACCCCATTCTTTCCGACGAAAACAACAAACCGTACAACTACGGTAAAATCATGATGTCGGACGCAATCGCAACCTGCACGGGCGCAATCCTCGGCACTTCCACCGTCACCACATTCGTGGAATCGGGTTCAGGCGTATCTGCCGGCGGCAGAACAGGGCTTACCGCTCTTTCGACGGCGTGCCTGTTTTTCCTTTCCATGTTCGTCATGCCGATTTTTGCGACAATTCCTTCCGCGGCGGCAGCTTCCGCGCTTATCTACGTGGGCGTTTTAATGATGAAAAACAACGTAAAAAACATTGATTTCAGCACCGCAATCAACGCCACTTCCGCTTTCCTGACGATTGCCGTTATGGTACTTTCCTACTCCATCACAAAAGGGATCGGCGTCGGCATGATTTCCTACACGCTTATGTCCGCTTTGGCGTATGCCGTAGAATGGATTATCGCCGCGATAAAGAAAAAAGACGAAAAGCCGCAATGGAACGTTTCCGCCATTGCCTTAATCGTCACTACGCTCTTTCTCGTCTACTTCTTCGTACCGACTACACTGTAACCGAGCGATATCGGCATCGACATCAAAAAAATATTTCGGCGAGCAGATAAAAAGTCTGCTCGCCGTCTTTTTCGTTTTCAAAATTATTTTTCGTATACAGAGCGTTTCAACACGCCCACGTACGGCAGATTTCGGTATTTTTCCGCATAATCCAAACCGTACCCGATTACGAACTCGTCCTCGATGACGAAGCCGCTTACGTCGGCAACGACATTCGCCTCTCGGCGCGCAGGCTTATCCAAAAGCGTGACGATATACACTTCTTTTGCACCGCGCTCCGTCAGCAAACTTTTCAGCTTGAACAGCGTATTGCCCGAATCGATAATATCTTCGACGATCAAAACCCTCTTTCCGCGCACGTCTTCGCTTAAATCGGACAACACGCGAATATTTCCCGAAGAACAAGTTCCGCTCCCGTAAGAAGAAACGCGCATAAAATCGCACACGAGCGGTACGCTCATCGCTCGGATTAAATCGGAGTAAAACACCGTGCTGCCTTTCAAAACGCACACGGCGACGGGAGCTTCTTCCGCATAGTGCGCGTCCAACGCCCGTCCAAGCCCTTCGACACGTGCGGAAATTTGTTCCGCAGACAACATCACGTATTCCACGTCATCATGTATATTCATACTCTCTCTCCTTCGGTTTTCTTCTTTCGCATTATATATAACGTTCTTTTCGTCGTTTCGTCCACGCGCACGCGCTCCGAGATTTCCACGCCGCACGCCACGTATACCTCGCCGCCGTTCGGCTCGGCAATCAACGGGATATGCGCCCTTTCCGAAACGGGAATTTTCTTTTCGTTGAAAAACTTTTTCAAGCTTTTTCTACCGCCGCCGAAGCGCACGATATAATCCCCATCTTGCCGAAAACGAAATACCGCCCCTTTCGGGAGTTTATCCGCGTCGATACGGAGCGAATTTTTACCCTCCGCAAAAAGTACGTCGGATATATTCACCGCATACATACCCCCGTCAAATCCGTTTTCGTTAAAATCAGACGGACTCGGTTCTTCGATAATATTCTCCGTTTTCTTTCGATAAAATCGAATGCCGTTTTCCGTTTTTTCGGCAAGTATATTTTGCGGAAAACACAAGCGCGCGCCACGCTCGGCTGTTTGCAGGTCGTACGCCGCATCTAAGTGCCGCGTCATATAATCCTTTTCCAGGCCTAAGTTTTTCAACGCAAGTAAAGCGGCGCGCCGAAACAGCGGTTTTTCTTGACAAAAAGCGACCGTATTTTCCGCCGAAAGCAATCGTTCGGCATACGAATACAACAAACGATCGTCCTCCGCCGCAAGACGGGAAAATCGCAATAAATTTTCCGTTGCCCCGGGGACGGCTGTTTCCAAACGAGGCAACACGTCCAAGCGCAACTTGTTTCGCGTGGCAATTGTCTCGAAATTGGTGGCATCCTCGCGGTGCTCCAAACCGCGCGCCCGTGCGTACGCTTCGATTTGAGAACGCGTCCAAGACAAAAACGGGCGTAGCAGGTATGCGTTTTCTTCGGAAATACCACCTACCCCCGATAACGACGTGCCGCGCGCAAGACGAAACAAAATCGTTTCCGCATCATCGTTTTTATGGTGCGCCGTAGCGATAAAATCCGCCCTGCCGTCTTGAATTAAAGTCGCAAACGCCGCATAGCGAAAACTCCGAGCAGCCGTTTCCACGCTCACGCGCGCCTGCTCGGCAAGCCGCGCGCAGTCCTCTTGAAAAAAATAAAACGGCAAGCCGTACCGCTCGCACAACGCACGCACGAACGCCGCGTCGGCAAGGCTCTCTTCGCCGCGCAAGCCGTGTTCGCAATGACACACGGAAAGGGTATATCCGTAAACAGAGACGTTTTCCACCATATAGGCAAGCAACGCCGTAGAATCCACGCCGCCGCTGACCGCCACACATATTTTTTTATCGGAAAGCCCTCTGAAATCGATCATGAGAACAGTATAGCACACTCCGCAATTTTTTGCAAGGATTTTACGCCGATCGCGCCACCTTTTCATTCGTCACACTCAAAAAAAACTTTAAGCGTAAAGCGTTCATCATAGAATTATAAGAACGACATATTCGCCAATCGGCAGTGCCGCCGCAATATTTGCAACCAAGCTCTTTTGTGGCAAAGCGTTTTGCTCTCGCAAAACGGCTCCCACCCTCAAGTCCCGTCGCTGTTCGGAAAATAAAAAAAAATCACGGCAAGCCCAAACGGGGTTGCCGTGATTTTGGTTGAGGCGACGGGACTTGAACCCACGACCTTTTGGTCCCTAACCAAACGCGCTACCAAGCTGCGCTACGCCTCAATGTTTCGCTATCCATTCAAACAGCATAATATATTATAACTATATTTTCTTGCTTAGTCAAGCGTTTTTTACTCGTTTTTACAAACTTCCCGAAAAAAAAATCGCGCGACTTTTCAAAACGACAAAGCCGCACGACCTTTTCTTCAACACTATAACAAGAACAACTTCACGATGAACGCACACGTCGGGAACAACATGAAAAACGCCGTCACTGCCGCCGCCAAAGTTATCCCTGCCCATGAAACGACGGGCGCGCAAATATCCAACAAATGCGTTTTTTTCAAGACGAATGCCACCGCACAAAGCCCGACCAAGCCGCCGACCACACCTAACGCCATATACTTGACATACGGCGAAGAATAGGTAAACACCACGACGTTTTCGCCCTCGTCCAAGTCTACGGCGAGGAATTTCAAATCATTATCCACGAGGCTTGCCTTACGCCCGTTTACCGTCACCGTATAGCCCTTGGAAGCCACGAAATTCAAAAACAAACTCTCGCCCTTTTCCGCCGTCACACGCGCCGTAATCGTGCCTGCGCCGACCTCTACCTCCGCGGCTTTGCCCCACAAATATTCGCTAAGCTCCTTCGCGCTCGTCGGCGTGACGAATTGACTGCCCGTAAACTGCACCAAGTCCTCTCCGCGCAAAAACTTATATAAAGCCTGCTGATTGATTTTGCGGTTCGTCGCATTGGCGATATTCTCCGTTGCAAAACGATATTCACCGCTGTCTACGCGATAGCCAAGGGGAAACACGATCGTGTTCTCGTACAGCCAATATCCGCCGTCCGACACCTGCACCTCGTTGCCTTTCTCGTCCAAAACGGGATCGCCGTTTTCGTCCAATTGCACGACGGGCTTCAAATACGTCTTTTCTTCCGCGTTTGATTTGCTCCCCGTCGGCACGAAGAAATATTTATACCCCAAGAACGAATCCCCGAATTCGTCGCTACGGTTGCCTTTATTCGTGTTATGCGCGCTCTTAAAATTATTCTTGCCGTTCCCCTTATACCCGAACAGCTCGTAACAAACGAAATTATCCGCGTCGATCACGGAAGAGAACGCGCTGAACGAATTGCTGTTGCCCGTAAACGGGATGCACGAAGTAAGGCTGTCACTGTAATCCTTTACGCGAAAATAGCTCGAATCGCGCGCGTTAAGCTCCGCGCACAGAGTTTGATACGAACCGACCTTTTCGTGTTGCGTAGAAGCGTTCCCCGCCACGAGCTGATTGTTATAAAAAAGCACTTGCACGCCGACGACTGCGATTAAAGCAATCGATAACAAACGCGGACTGATTTTCCGCAAGGATACGGCAAGGCTGCCGAGAATCGTGA
Source organism: uncultured Clostridia bacterium (assembly GCA_964459515.1). Taxonomy (GTDB): domain Bacteria; phylum Bacillota; class Clostridia; order Christensenellales; family Borkfalkiaceae; genus Scatosoma. The sequence goes on from CAYWML010000019.1 coordinate 5,477, forward strand.
CGACCGCCACCACGGCAAACAAAACAATGACGACCTCCAAGCCGCCGAGCGAATGCGCAAATCGGCTGGGGAAACTGTCGATAGATTTTATCAACTCCGAATCGGAAACGAGGCTTTCCCAAAAGTTCTTATAATTTTCGTTGTTCGTGAATATGAGCAGCAATACGGCGGCAACCGCCGCGAGCAGAGCAAACGCGACGGAGATAACCCACACCGTGCGATTGTGCATACGTTTCGACGACGTTGACGCGTAAACGCGCGCATCTTCGTTTTCCATCTTCAACGCGACCATGCCCTTATCATTTTCGCTGTTCGCCGCATTTTCCGCTTCATCCGTTGCGACCGCTTTTTCGGCGGAAGCTTTTTCGTAGAGCGGGCGCAACAACTTCGTTCCGTCGAAAGCGACGTCGTATTTTTCATAATGCCAACCGTCTACGGCAAGACACGCGCCGCCGAGGAAATAGATCGCATTCAAGAAACCGAAACGCAAGGCGTACGACATATACGAACCCATATTCAACAAATTCATCGATTCGTCCACGATCGTGGGAAGCAAAGTCAAAATTCCGGCGACCAGCATAAACTGCGCGAATTTATCCTTCAAACCGCGGCGAATAAACCAAATCACCGTCAAAACGACAAATACGGAATCGGAAAAAATATACGACCACTTGCTGTATAGGGAGCTTGACCACGTATCCAAAAATTTTGACGAATCGAAGTCGGAGGGTAAGCCCGTTTCCTCGGAAACGTTTTTGAAACCATACCAGAAATTCTCGAACAAGCCGCCGCCGCGCGCGCTCCGCGTAAACGCCGCCAAAGCAGGCAACAAAATCGGCAAAGCCAATAAAATCGCCACGACGAACGCCATACACAGCCGCGCGATAAAGCGATGGCGTTTCTCCTTTTCCACGCATAAAAGCCCGTATGCAATCAGAGCGGGAAACACCGTAAACATTGCAAAACACGCAATGGAAAAGCAAGTGTATATGCAACATGCCATCAACGCGGCAAAAGGAACGAAACGTTCCGTTTGCACGAAATGACGGAAGCCCCAAACGCAAAACGGCATATAAATAAGAAAATCCACCCAATTGATATAGGTGTTCGCCACAAACATATAGCCGCAATAAGTATACACGACGCCGATCGCCACGGCGATATAATCGGGGATATGCTTAAACAACGTTTTCGCAAACCACGTTCCGGCAAAAGCGACCGCCATCAGTTTGCACAGCATGACGATACTGCTTGCGTGCGCCACCATGCCGTCGCCGAATATCAAAAACAAGAAACTGAACGGACTGATAAAGAAATACAAAAACGTACCCGTTACGTCCGCGCCGCCGACGATGGCGTAGGAATACGTCAACGCGGATTTTCCTTGCACCACGTCGAATAAATGCTCGATAAACGGGCAAATTTGCGCGGATAAATCGTAGCTCGCCGCCGTATATTTATCGCCGAACGGATACACGCCCATATTGGCGAGAGCCGAAAGGTACAGCGCCATGACGAGCAACGGCGCAAAAATGAGCGCGTAATGCTTATCGAAAAAAGCCGCTATGCGTTTGCCGAGCGATAATTTTTCCTTTTCGGTTTTTTGATTTTCCTTTTCGGCGAACTCCGTCGCCGCGGCGCAGACTTCCGCTTCTGCCGAAGCCGCCGTTCTTTCTTGCGTTTCCATGTCCCTATTGTAGCATTTTTTTCGCGACAAGTCAACGCTTTTGCTTTCCTCTTCCGTTTCTCGGCAAAAAATATCTGTCAACATAGTTTTTTCAAAAAAACGGATCTGCCGCAACAGACAAATCCGTTTTCAAAATTTTTATCTTTTTTTATTTTGCATATAGGCGTGCATGGCGTGGGCGGCGGTTTTTCCCGCGCCCATGGCTTTGATTACCGTAGCCGCGCCCGTTGCCGCGTCGCCGCCGCAATAAACGCCCTCCAACGAAGTTTTTCCGTCTTCGTCCACGGCGATCTCGCCGCGTTTCAACGTCGTCAACCCCTCCGTCGTCGTTTTCAACAACGGGTTCGGCGAAGTGCCGAGCGACATGATTACGCAATCGACGGGCAATATAAATTCACTGCCGGCGATTACCTTCGGAGAACGCCTACCGCTTTCGTCCGCTTCGCCCAGCTCCATGCGCACGCACTCCATGCCCTGCACCCAGCCGTAATCGGGCGCGCGAGAATCGTCCACGGGCGTTGCCAAAATACGCGTTGGATTGGTAAGCAAATCGAAAATAATGCCTTCTTCTTTGGCGTGTTCGATCTCTTCGCGCCGCGCAGGAAGCTCCGCCTCGCCCCGACGATATACGATATGTACTTCCGCGCCTAAACGCTTCGCCGTACGCGCCGCGTCCATCGCTACGTTGCCGCCGCCCACGACCGCCACGCATTTGCCCCGTTGAATGGGGGTATGGCTGTCTTCAAGATAGGCTTTCATCAAATTGGAACGCGTCAAAAATTCGTTGGCGGAATATACGCCTTTCAAGCTTTCGCCCGGAATCCCCATAAACTTGGGCAACCCTGCGCCACTGCCGATGAACACGCTGTCGAAGCCGTATTCCGTCTTTAATTCTTCCACCGTAAACACTCTGCCGACGACCATATTCGTTTCGATCTTTACGCCGAGCTTTTGCAAGTTATCCACTTCGCGCCGCACGATCGCTTTCGGCAGACGAAATTCGGGAATGCCGTACACCAACACGCCGCCTGCGACGTGCAACGCCTCGAATATCGTCACGGCATACCCGAGCTTCGCCAACTCCCCTGCGCAAGCAAGCCCGGCAGGACCGCTGCCGATAATCGCGACTTTTTGCCCGTTGGAGGGAGCAGGTATGGGTTGAACGCGACAATGCGCATTATGCCAATCGGCGACGAACCGCTCCAATCTGCCAATGCCGACCGCTTCGCAACCTGCTTTTATTCCGCGCGTGCATTTCCCTTCGCACTGCGTTTCTTGCGGACAAACGCGGCCGCAAACGGCAGGCAACGCGGAATCTTCCGCAATAATCCGATAAGCTTCTTCAAATGCGCCTTCCGCCACTTTGGCGATAAATTCGGGGATTTTTATTCCTACGGGACAAGCCGCCACGCAAGGACGATTTTTACAGCGAATACAGCGCTTCGCTTCGTTTATCGCCATTTCCTCGGTGTAGCCGAGGGCGACCTCGTCAAAATTCCCGTTACGTGTATCCGCGTCCTGCACGGGCATAGGCGTTTTCAAGGGGCTCATATTAAAATCAGCCATTCGTCCGCACCTCCTTTTTGAATAAATTGCACGTTTTTTCTCGTTCGCGTGCCTCGAACGCCGTGTACGAGCGCGAGCGGCTGATCGCCTCGTCGAAATCGACGGCGTGCCCGTCGAACTCCGGTCCGTCCACGCAGGCGAACTTCATCTCGCCGCCGACCGTCAGGCGGCAACCGCCGCACATACCCGTGCCGTCGATCATAATCGGGTTCATGCTCGCCACCGTTTTCACGCCGTACGCCCTCGTCGCTTCGCAGACGAATTTCATCATAATCAACGGACCGATCGTAATCACCTCGTCGAAATCCGCGCCGTTTTCGAGCAACACATGCAAAGGTGCGCATACGTTCCCTTTCTCCCCGTACGAACCGTCGTCCGTCATGACGTACGTCGCCTTGGAACAAGCGCGAAACTCCTCTTCCAAAATCACGAGATCTAGGCTGCGGAAGCCGATAATCGAAGTCACTTCCGCGCCCTGCTCCGCCAAAGCGCGCGCCACGGGCAACGCAATGGCGCAACCGACGCCACCGCCGACCACGCAAACCTTTCGCAAACCTTGCGTATGCGTGGGATTGCCGAGCGGCCCTACGAAATCGGGAATACTGTCCCCCTCGGCTTTATGCGATAAAAGCTCCGTCGTGCCACCTACGATTTGAAAAATAATCGTCACCGTTCCCTGTTCTCTGTCATACCCTGCCACGGTGAGCGGAATGCGTTCCCCGTCCTCCGTCGCGCGCAGAATGATAAACTGCCCTGCCTGCGCTTTTTTCGCCACGAACGGCGCGTACACATCCATTTGCACCACCGTCGAATTTAGCATTTTTTTCTTCACGATTCGATACATGCCTTTTCCATCGCTCCTTTTTTTGCATTTCCTTATTATTATAAACGCATTTTCTCGGCTTGTCAATTTCTCGCGCGGCTGCCCCGTAAATTTTATCGTAAAAAAATTTATTTTTTCGCTTCTTTCGTTTGCTTTTCCGTTATAGAAGTAGTATAATGTTTTTCGACTTAAACAAAAGCATATATTTCGGAGGCATTTTATTTATGGAAGTTTTAATCGGCGTATCCGTAGCCGTCTTGGCAGGGTTGCTCTTATCCCGTCTTGCCAAGCTTATACAGCTGCCTGCGGTGACGGCATATTTGGTGGCAGGCATTCTCATAGGGCCGTACTGCTTGGGACGGTTGAACATACCGGGGCTCGGGTTTTCCGACAAAACCGACCTCGAACGCATTTCGTTGCTTAGCGACGTTGCGCTCGGTTTCATCGCGTTTTCCATCGGAAACGAGTTCCGCCTTTCGCAGCTGAAAAAAATCGGCAAACAAGCGGCGATCGTCGGCATTTTTCAAGCCGTTATCACCACGATTATCGTGGACGCCGCCCTCATCGGGTTGCATTTTTTAATCCCCGAAAAGCTGTCTTTGTCGGCGGCGATCGTACTCGGCGCAATCGCTTCCGCAACCGCGCCTGCGGCTACGCTCATGGTCGTCAAACAATATAAAGCCAAAGGACCTACGACGAGCATTTTGCTCCCCGTCGTCGCCCTCGACGACGCCGTCGGGCTTATCCTTTTCGCCGTTTCTTTCGGCATTGCCAAAGCGATTACTTTCGGGACGATTTCTTTCGTGGCAATCTTGGTAGAACCGCTGCTCGAAATTATTCTCTCGCTTGCGTTAGGCGCGGCGACGGGTTTCCTTTTCAGTCAATGCGAACGGTTTTTCCACTCCCGTTCGAAACGGCTTGCCGTGTCCGTCGCTTTCGTCATTATGACCATCGGGCTTTCGATGATCGATTTCCGAATCGGCTCCGTCAATATCTCGTTTTCTTCGCTGCTCTCCTGTATGATGCTCGGCACGATTTTTTGCAACATCTGCGATTTTTCCGAGGAACTTATGGACAGAGTAGACCGTTGGACTGCGCCGCTCTTCGTCATTTTCTTCGTGCTTAGCGGCGCGGAATTGGAGCTTTCCGTATTCACAAGCGGCATCACCTTGCTGATCGGACTTATATACATACTCAGCCGTTCGGCAGGGAAATACACGGGCGCATTTCTCAGCGCGAAGCTGTCTGGTTGCGATGAAAACATCGTGAAATACCTTGGCATTACGCTGTTGCCGCAAGCAGGCGTCGCGCTCGGCATGGCGAACATCGTCAAAAATACTCCCTCCCTCGGCGCGACGGGGAGTTTGATCGCCAACATCACTTTGATTGCCGTGCTCGTTTACGAGCTGATCGGTCCTATGCTGACGAAGATCGCACTTCTTAAAGCAGGCGACATCGATCCCGAAGGCAAGACCAGCGCGCGTGCGGAACACGCCAAGAAAAAAGAGGCGGAAAAACTCGTCCAAAAACAGCAAGCGTAACGCCGTAAAGCGACGCGTTAAAACGGCTTCTCCCGAAACACGGGAGAAGCCGTTTTTATTATTCAACGCATACACGGATGCCGCAAAAGTGACAATCGTCGCGCTTTATGCCACGCCCGTACGGATTACGGAAATCACCACGCCGACGACTATGCCGACCGCAAGCAACAACCAATATTTCCACGAAAATTTAATCTTGCGACGATACACCACAAGCGCCGTTACGCCGCCGAGAAAATAAATGCAAAGCGTAAGCAAATCCAAATCCGACATAGCGATTGCCAAAGCGAGATAGGCGGGGATTAAGAAACGATAGCCGAACCAAGAATCGGAGGGCTGCTCGGCATTTTCACCCCGTTCGTAGCGCAGATTGAAAAACAAAAGGAAATAGGCAATCGCCGCCAACGAGATCGGATAAATAAACATCCAAGGCGTAATATTTATGGCATCGTATCCGCGTATCAAATCTCCCATGATTTCCTCGAAACGTATCTGTCCCCCGAAAGTATAAAAGCACTCCGCAATATAAAAAGGAATACTTCTCGGAAGAAACGCTTCGATAAGCGAAACGACGAAATAACCCAATAAAATATACGCAAGCATAAACACCACGCCGTCCTCCGTACGATTGGCGCGCGTAAACAAAAACACGTTGATCCCGTACAGGCATACGGCAAACAGCAATTCGCCGAAATACAGCGGCACGTACCAGCCCATTTCATAGGGATTTCCTTGCCGAAACAACAGCACGAAAAATCCTGCCCAATACGCTATCGTATACGGAACGACCACCTGCAACAAGCCTACCATGGCTTTGACGAAGTACAATTTCTCTTTTTTAAGCGGCAGGGCGTAAAAGGCGTCTACGCCACGCTTGCTCATCTTAAAAGAAAAATTCAAAACGGGCACGAGGAAGCACAGCAAAATCATCATTGCCCCTACGACAGCCGAGCAACTGTCCTGCACGATCTCCCTACCGGAATACTCGTAATACACGACCATTTCCATCGTCGAAACGCATATGACGTAAATCGAAGTCAACAGCACCGTGAACAACGCCGTCGTCCAAATATTTTTCTTCCATTCGTAACAAAAGAACTTTTTCATTGCAAATACCCCCTCGCTTCCACTTCGCCGATAAACAACTCCTCAAAATCCACGTCGATCTCCTCCACGAAAAGCGGTTGCAACGCTTCGATTTTTTCCCGAAGCTCCTCGCCGTTTCCGCGCGCAATCAGCCGCACCACCCTGCCCGTTTGCGTAAACGAAAGGCAAGGAAAGCCCAACTGCTCCGCCGCGATCGGTCCGTCAAACGCCGCCTGAAACTTATGCAACGCGCTTAAATCCCTTTCCAACTCTCCCGAGCAGGTAATCGCCCCGTGGTCGAGAATACCGTAGCTGTCACAAATGTCCTCCAATTCGCGCAAGGAGTGGCTGGAAATGATAACCGTAGTGCCCTTTTCCTCCACCAAACGTATCAAGCCTTTTTTAAAAGTCATGCGCGCAAGCGGATCTAAGCCGTCGAACGCTTCGTCCAAAAGCAAATATTTCGGCGCAATCGCCAACGCCAACGCCACGAACACCTGCCGTTTCATACCCTTAGAAAAGTTGCGAATAGGCAGCTTTGCCTGCAAGGCGAATTTCTCCAAATATTCGCGATACACCGTTTCGTCAAAATCGTACGTTGCCTTGTACATCGCCGCCAAGCCGTCCGCCGAAACGTTATGCGTATAAAACGGGTCGTCGGGGAGAAAAAACATCTGCCGTTTCGCGTGCTCGTTTTCAAACACGTTTTCGCCGTCAACGCACACCTGCCCCTGCTCTCCGCGCAAAACGCCTGCGATCAGCCGCAACAGCGTGGACTTCCCCGCGCCGTTGATCCCGACCAAACCGAACACCGTTCCGTCCGTAATCGTCAGGCAAACGTTCTGCAAAACGACTTTGCCTTTTACATACGATTTCGTTAAATCCGTAATTTCAATCATAGTCCTTTTCTCCTGCAAATATTTCTTCCAAAGCCGCCAACGCTTCTTCGCGCGTGACGCCCGCTTCTTTCCACGCAATAAAACATCGTTTCAACCCGTCGTTCCGCTCCGTACGCGCCGTTTTTCCGTACGTCACGAACGCGCCTTTTTTCAGTTCCACGCGGATATAACCGCGTTCCTCCAACAACGCGTACGCTTTCGCCACCGTGTTCGGATTCACTTTGCGCTCCACCGCGTACGATCGCACGGACGGCAACTGCTCCCCGTCGGCAATCGCGCCTGCTTCTATCAGCCTTTGTAGCTCCTCCGCCAGCCCTTCGAATATATTCCTCTTTCCTTGCACAGTCCACCTCATCTGTATTATCTGTATTACTTATATGTATTATAACACGACAACAACGCCCTGTCAAGCGTTTTGGGGAAATTTATTCGCGAAACGCAAAAAAACGCCCGAAGGCGTTTTTTCGCATATATGCACGACGGCACAGATATGCATTTGTATATATGCGCATATATTTTTTTCGATAAACGATTTTCGGGAAACGATTATTCCCGATTTTCGCCGTAATAAGCCTCGATATACAGCTGCCGTATTTCGGAAACCAAGGGATAGCGCGGATTTGCGCCCGTGCATTGATCGTCGAATGCGTCACGGCTAAGCCCGTCGAGACTTTCCAAAAATTCCGTTTCCGTCACGCGATCCCCCAACGCTTCGCGAATGGTGGCAGGCAAATGCAACCGCGCCTGCAAATCGGCTATTTTTTGCAACAACGCAGCAAACAACTCCTCGTCCGTTTCCCCCGAACAACCGACGCAACGCGCCGCCCGAGCATACCGCGCAAGGCAATCGGGATAGGCGTACTGCGGAAACGTACCCATTTTGGCAGGCACGGGCGCGGCGTTAAAACGCATAACGGGAACAAGCAGCAACGCGTTCGCCATGCCGTGCGGCAAATGCCAGCGCGCGCCGAGCTTATGCGCCATCGAATGACACACGCCGAGAAAAGCGTTTGCAAAAGCCATACCTGCAATCGTAGCGCCTGCGGCTACCTTTTCTCGCGCGAGAACATCCGCACGACCATGCTCATAGGCACGGGGCAGGTATTCGACGAGCAAGGAAATCGCCTCCAAAGCCAAGCCGTTCGTATACTCGGAAGCGAGCAAACTTCCCAATGCCTCCACCGCGTGCGACAGCGCGTCGAACCCTGCGTTCGCCGTCAACGAAGGCGGTATATCGAGCGTAAGCTCCGCGTCGGAAATCGCCATCGTCGGCATCAAGGCGTAATCGGCAAGCGGATACTTCCCCCCCGTGCGCTCGTCCGTGATGACGGCAAAGGGCGTAACTTCACTGCCCGTGCCTGCCGTCGTGGGAATAGCGACGAAAATCGCGCGCCTTCCGAGCGGCGGCAAAGCCTGCACGCGCTTGCGTATATCCATAAAGCGCAACGCCAAGTCCTCGAAAGAAGCTTCGGGGCGTTCGTACAAAGCCCACATCACTTTCGCGGCGTCCATGGGCGAACCGCCGCCGACCGCAATTACGACATCGGGCGCAAACGCGCGCATACGCTCCGCGCCGTCCCGAACGCAAGCCAACGTCGGATCGGGCATGACGTCGTAAAATATCGTATGCCGAATGCCGAGCTTATCCAATTCGTCCGTCACCCGTTTCGCCACGCCGTGTTCGTATAAAAAGCCGTCCGTCACAACGAAAGCGCGTTTCCGCCCGTAGCATTCTTCGCCCAGCTCCCGTAACGCCGTTTCCAGACAACCGCGCTTAAAATACACCTTTTCGGGGGCGCGAAACCACAGCATATTTTCCCGTCGGCGCGCCACCGTTTTTATATTCAACAACTCCCGTATGCCCACGTTTTCGCAAACGCTGTTGCCGCCCCAACTGCCGCAACCGAGCGTAAGAGAGGGCAACAAACGGAAGTTATACAAATCGCCGATGCCGCCCTGCGCGGCAGGCGTATTGACGAGAATACGGCAAGCCTTCATACGCGCGCAAAAGGCGTTCAATCGTTCCGCCGCCGCTTGCTCGTCGATAAATACGGAAGCTGTATGTCCTCTGCCGCCGCCCTGCACCAATTCGTCCGCTTTTTCCAACGCATCCGAAAAATCCGTCGCACGATACACGGCAAGGACGGGAGAAAGTTTCTCGCGAGAGAGCGGCTCGCTTTCGTCCGTACTCGTAAGTTCCGCCATGAGAATTTTCGTTTCGTCGCATACCTGTATGCCTGCAAGTGCGGCAATCTCCTTGGCGGACTTCCCCACGATTTTGGCGTTTAACACACCGCCCTGAAAAGCGACCTCGCGCAAGCGCGCGATTTCCGCTTCGTCCAAAAAGCGACAACCTTGCTTGGAAAATTCCGTTTTCACCGCTTCGTAAATCGTTTGTGGCACGATAACCGACTGTTCCGACGCGCAAATCACACCGTTGTCGAACGTTTTGGAATGCACGACGGAAGCCGTCGCCATGCGTATATCCGCACTCTCGTCGAAAACGGCAGGCGTATTCCCTGCGCCTACGCCGACGGCAGGTTTCCCCGAACTGTACGCCGCGCGCACCATTTGCGGACCGCCCGTCGCCAAAATCAAATCGGCTTCGCGCATCAACGCCGCGCTGAGCGCGACGGACGGCTCGTCTATCCACGCGATGATCCCCTCGGGCGCGCCTGCGGCGATCGCCGCCTCCAAAACTATCTTCGCTGCCGCCGCCGTACAACGCTTGGCGCGCGGATGCGGCGACAAAATCAAACCGTTACGCGTTTTCAAACAAATCAGCGACTTAAAAATCGCCGTGGAAGTCGGATTCGTCGTCGGCACGACGGCAGCCACCACCCCGATCGGTTCGGCTATCCGCGCATAACCGCCGCTCTCGTCCTCTTCGACGACGCCGCAAGTCTTTTCGTTTTTATAGCGATTGTAGATATACTCCGCCGCATAATGATTTTTCAAGACTTTATCCTCGACGAGCCCCATGCCCGTCTCCTCCACGGCTTGTTCGGCAAGCGCAATGCGCGCGCCGTTCGCCGCGGTTGCCGCCGCCTTGAAAATTTCGTCCACTTGTTCTTGGGAATATTTGGAAAAATCCACCTGCGCCTTTCGCACGCGGTGGATAATTTCCCGCAATTTTTCTTCCGCAGCACCGTCCAAAGCCGATCTGCTTTCTGTTTTTTCGTCCGACATGCACCCTCCAAGACTCCGCCGCCGAGAAATGCAGACGGAGCGTATCAGTCGGTTGCCCTGTACAATTTTCCTGCGAGCATGGCAAGCGAAGCCGCCAAATCTTCCGTTTTCAGGATAACGTCCTTATCGGGTACGCGCAACGGCGCAGGGGCAAAATTCCATATTGCTTTAATACCTGCCGCCACCATTTTATTCAAAACGTCTTGCGCCGCCGCCTTCGGCACGGTGATAATTCCGATGCTGATTTTATGCTCTGCGACAAATCGCGCAAGAGAGGACATCGGCAAAATCTTTTTGCCCGAAACTTCCGTCCCCACCAGCTGTTCGGAAATATCGAACGCCGCCACCACGTTTAAGCCGTTATTCTTGAAGCCCTCGTAACCGAGAAAAGCTCTTCCTAAGCCGCCGGCTCCGACGATGATCGCGTCCGACAGATTGTCGTAACCCAAAAACTTTTCGATATCCACAATCAAACGAGGAACGGGAAAACCCAAACGAGGTCGCCCTGCCTCCGAAGATACCAACGCAAGGTCTTTGCGCACAAGCACCGACGATACGGAAATATTCTGCGCAATCACCGTCGAAGAAATGTATTGCGCCCCCTTGGAACTTTCTTCCTGCAAAAAATGCAAGTATAGCGGCATACGCGCCAGCGTTGCCTTGGAAATTTGGCTGTTCGTCTTTCCGTCCGTCTGTTTCATCGAACTTTGCTCCTTTTCTTCCGCATAGAACGGTGTTTTGATTTATTATACGCTTTTTTATCGATAAAAACAAGCGATTTATAAGTAAAAAAGCAAAAACCGAAGCCTTTGCTTTTTAAAAAATATTCCTCTCCTGCGCTTTTCAGCGAACACGCCGCTCCGCCGTCGCGGCAAACGAAGAAAACAACGCTTCCAAACAAAGCCCCGTCAAGAAAACGACGAAAACCAGCGCAAAAAGTTGCGGCACTTTATCTACGTAAGCCCTTATATCCTGCATCATGCCGCCGAGGCTGTCCGCCGTGTACGACACGATTTCCGCCGAAACGACGAGTTTCAGCGCGAACGATACCGCCGCGCCCGATTCGCGAAGTACGTACGGCGCGGAAAGCGGAAGATAGATCGAAATTACCCTTCGCCAAACGGACGCGCCGCAAACGCGACTCGCGGCGATCAACTGTTTATCAATCCCCGACAACGCCGCAAGTATTCCCGTATATAGCATGGGAAACAGTGACAAAAACGCCACTGCCACGGGCGCGTCGCCTGCCCCGAACAATTTCAACAAAACGAGCAACGCGGCAATCATCGGCAAAGAGCGAAACGCCGAAACGAACGGCATGACGAACACGCCAAACGAGGGGAACAGGTATGCGACAAGAGCCAAAAGCAATGCAAAAACAAAAGAAATCGCAAACGCGCGAAATACCCGTCCGAGCGTTTGAAAAAAACTATTCCAAAAATCACGCGTACCCAATATTTCCGTCGTTTTGCGGAAAACGTCCGACGGCGACGGCACGAGAAACTCGTTGCCGACCGATACGTACAACAAAAGATAGCAGGCAGCCAAAGCGGCTGCCGCCAACAACAATTGTATTCCGTTTTTCAACAATGTCCGTCGCACGCTATCTTTCCTTTTTTTACAGCTGTCCAACCCCTATTATCAGCCCGTATTTCACCAAAACCGTCTTCAACGTCAATCCGGGAACGTTATTCATCTGCAAAACGCCGATTTTCTTGCCTTGCAAGGAAGAAATATTTTCTGCCGTAATCGCCTCGCCGTCTTTGGAAATCAAATACAAATTCCCGTGCGTGACCGTTCCCAACATGATATATTTTTCACCCGAACCGAGCAACTTGCTCGCCGCGGTAATCGGCAATACGCACAAATCGGCATTTTTCGCTTCGTCGCTATACGTGACTTGCGCCGAAATCGAACCCGAATCCACCACTTTGTAGGTTACGCCGTCCGAATCCGTATCGTCGCGCATCATTTTCGCCAATGCCAAAGCAGGCGCGCCGTCGGGCATACATACCGTAATTTCCGACTTCGGCGAAACCATTTCCGGCTGCGTTTCCGTCGGCGTATAATCCCAATAGAAACCGTCTTGCGGATTTGCCGCCGCATTCGCGTCCACCCCTCGAATATTCCTCAAAAAGTCGTTCACCTCTTCCTTATCCGCGCTCGCGTACGTAAAACGAATGCCGCACCGCGAAACAACTTCCGAAGAAAGCAACGGCGCTTTTAAGCTCGTATTCGCCGCCTTGTCCGCCATGTGCGATTGCACCGCCTCGACCAATTCCGTTCCCGTTGCCGTTGACAACCACTGCATCGAATCGCGAAGTTGCGCCGTAAACGACTGCAACCAAGCCGCTTGCGTTTCCACAAGCTCCTTTTTCGCCACGAGCACCGCCTGCGGATAACCGTTTTCGCCGCCGTACAAACGCTGTAAATCGCCTTTTATGGAATACCCTTTTTTGCTCTGCGCCGTCGCCGCCGGTTCGGCAAGGAGAAAATAATCCGCCTCGACCGTGCCTACGGCGTCTGCCCCCGTAATCGCGCCTAAGCGCACCACTGTTTTCTCGTCTACGCTCGGCGGCACTTCGTTTTTACAAGCCGTCGTTCCGCAAAGACAAAACGCCGCCACAGCCAATGCCGCAATTTTATGAATTTTTTTCATGCCTGCGACCTCCCGTTTATCTACGGTTCTTCATTCTCTTCATTTTACGTCTGTCTTTCGTAGACATTCTCGTATAATAAGCTTGTTTCTTTCCTGCCGTTTCCTCGATAGGAGCTTCCTCAACGGGAGCTTCCTCTACAAATTCAACGGGAGTGTCCGCAACGGGAGCCTCTTCCGCTACTTCTTCAACGACTTCCGCAACGGGTTCTTCCACTACTTCTTCAACGACTTCCGCAACGGGTTCTTCCGCTACTTCTTCAATAACTTCCGCAACAGGTTCTTCCGCTACTTCTTCGACGATTTCCGCAACGGGTTCTTCCACTGCTTCTTCAACGACTTCCGCAACAGGAGCCTCTTCCACCGTTTCTTCAACGACTTCCGCAACAGGTTCTTCCACCGTTTCTTCAACGACTTCCGCAACAGGTGCTTCCGCCGCTTCTTCAATAACTTCCGCGACGGGTTCTTCCACTACTTCTTCGACGATTTCCGCAACGGGTTCATCCACCGCTTCTTCGACGATTTCCGCAACGGGTTCTTCCGCTACTTCTTCAATAACTTCCGCAACGGGTTCTTCCACCGTTTCTTCAACGACTTCCGCAACGGGTTCTTCCGCTACTTCTTCGACAATTTCCGCAACGGGTTCTTCCGCCGCTTCTTCAATAACTTCCGCGACAGGTTCTTCCACCGTTTCTTCAACGACTTCCGCAACGGGTGCTTCCACTACTTCTTCAACGACTTCCGCAACGGGTTCTTCCACCGTTTCTTCAACAATTTCCGCAACGGGTTCTTCCGCTACTTCTTCGACGATTTCCGCAACGGTTTCTTCTGCCGATTCTTCAACAACTTCAAAATCGGACGTTTTCACGATTTCTTCTTCCAACGGCTCTCCGCAAACGATTTCGACGATCTCGTTCATTTGTTCGGCTTCGCCGCTACGGCACAACGCATTCCACATCTTCACGAGAGAAGGCACGCCGGGTACGCGATCAGCCGAACGAGCCGCCCGATTTCTGTCGATATACTTCAAGCCGAGCTTACGCAAACGACAAGTCATTTCCGCATCGTCCTCGCCGCAGCCGAAACCGAGCTCGCCGTTTTCACACGCCGTCACTTCCACATAATCGTACTGCGCTCTGCCTGCGCGAATATCGGCAATCACAGCGTTCGCCTCCGCCAACGAATGCGCTACGGCAAAACGATACGTCGTTCCGTCCACGCACACAGTTGCCGTGCAACGGCTGCGTTTGCCGTAAAAACCGCTATATTCCAACTTCCGAAACGCGTCTTGCGTTTTTTCTTTTAATAAGCAACGCGCCACGCTCTCGGCATCGCCGCCGCACGCCGCCGCAATATAACCTGCCCCCGACGCCGCCCCGAACGGCGTATCGATTTCCGCTTTCCGCACCAAGCGCAAATTGATCTCCGCAAAAGCAAGCATCTCGCGAAGCTCCGCCAAAGTCAGCGTAACGTCTACGCCGAGCTCGTCTTGGTTCGTATCGTCTGCTACCACCGAAATCACGCGGATAACGCGATCGGGGAACAAACCGCCGTAATATTTCTTCAAGAGTTTCGCGTGCACGCTCGCCGCGGACGGCAATAACTCCGCCGCAATTTGCGGATAGTTCTCCTGCGCATACGCCGTCCAAGCCGCGCACTCCGAAGAAAATACGGGCATACCGTCTGCGCGTTCTTTCTTTTTCGACACTTGCCGCACGCGAAGCGCGGTTAAAAGATCCGAAGCCGCCGCCGTATCCGTTACAACGTCCGCCCCGAAAGCGTAAAGCACGGCGGCAAGCTTCCCAAGCCCGTCTTCGCCGCGCGCCAAGCCCAGCGTTTCGCCGATAGCCACGCGCACCGTGGGTGAAACTTGCACCGCGACAAAATCGCGCGTTCCGCTACCCGTCAACAAAGTCCAAGCGTTCTCCACCGCACCACTTTCCATTTCCTCGTATTCATATACCTGTTCTGCCATTTTTTCATCCTCCCGATTATTTTCTTCGCGCGTACGCGCTTATGCATTTGTATTATTATAGCATAAATATCTTCCGTTTTCAAGAGGCTAAACGAAAAAATTCTCCCGTTTTATACAAAATTTTGTCTTTTTTTTCAATATGCGCCAACGGGCATAGGTTTTCGGCGCAAAATTTTATTTTTTTAAGCTTTCCGTTGCTTGACTTTCCGAAAAAATTCACCTATACTATATGCGAAAACTTTTTTTCGAGGTCACTATGAAAAATTCGGCAAAACTTTCGCGTTCCTCTATATCCAAACAAATCGCTTTTTCCGCGGCATTCGCCGCGCTTTGCACCGTCGGCACGGCGGTCATCGCCATTCCGCTTCCTTTCGGTTATTTCAATTTAGGCGACGTGTTCGTGTTGCTCGCAGGCTGGTGCTTAGGTCCGCTGTACGGCGCAACTGCCGCCGCCGTCGGAAGCGCGCTCGCCGACGTCGTTACGGGCTTTCCGCTGTACGCCCCTGCCACTTTTTTCATCAAAGGCTGCGACGCATTACTTGCCTACGCGCTTTGGAGCGCAATGCAACGTTTTTCGCAGGGGAAATTGCCCGATTGCTTAGCGCGAACGCTCTCCGCTTTCGCAGGAGAAGCCGCCATGGTCCTCGGCTATTTCGCCTACGAAAGCATTCTATATGGTTGGAGCGGCGCGCTTGCCTCCGTCGGGGGAAATTGCGCGCAAGGCTGCGTCGGCATCGTGCTTGCCGTCATAGTCGTCTGCATTTTGAGCTCCGTAAAAGGTATTTCTCGATTATTTCCACGCCTTACGGAAATAAAATAAATTCTCGTCCGCGCGCGTTATTACGCTCCGAGATTCGTATCGCGACGGCGTTTCCACACGAAGATTTCCCTAAAAATCGTACGCCCTATCGATAAATTCTCGTTTTTTATAAAAAAATCGAAAATATCCGTCAAAATGAGTTGACAAAAGCATATTATTCGGTTATAATATATGTCGTTAATGCGGTCGTGGCGGAACTGGCAGACGCGCAAGACTAAGGATCTTGTGGGTAACTCCATGCAGGTTCAATTCCTGTCGACCGCACCAAGTCGTACCCAATTGAACCCGTAAAAAGGTTCAGTTGGGTATATTTTTTGCTTTTAACGATCGTATATGTCAAGAATTTATGCGAAAAAAGTTGAAAAAAATTTTTTTCAAAGGGTTGGAGGAGCGAAAAACAATCAAAGGGACTCCAAAAAAGCATTAAAAAGTTCGTTTGGCGTTGCAAATCCTAA
>CAYWML010000020.1:0-22165 GCA_964459515.1 uncultured Clostridia bacterium
TTGCTCGATACATACCTGCCGTTGACAAACAGGGTATAATCCCCGTCGCAGGACAGGCGGCATACCGTCTGTTTCGCGTTCGCGGAAAACGTCGTGACAAACTCGCCGTAGACGTCCTTTTCCGCTTCGTTATTGATCCATATCCATTCGGAAGCTTCAAAAATCGCCATACTTTCTCCGTTACAGCCCGTAATTGGTAAATTTTTCGGGATATTGATAGCACGTTTCCGACGGTCGGTTCAGCAATACTACGGAAACGACCTCCACATGCGCCCTGCCGTGTTCGGAAACAATCATCAAAATGCGGTTGTGCGCGGCGATTTTTTCGGGCGCGGTCAACACGATTTCCGTAGGCTCGCTGTGACAGGTATTTTCCGTCAACGACATCCAAGTGGGCGCGTACACGTCGAAATCGTCGTTGCTCGCCGTCCAGCCGTCGGGCAGAACGAATTGCACGTTGATATTGTGCGGTTGATTGCCGAACGCCTTAATATTGTTTTGAAAGCTGACGGTCAGCCGCTTTTGCTCGCCTGCGGTTATGTATGCGCCGCCGTGCACGGTCACCAAAGCCGTAACCGTCGAACAACGCTTTACAATCGTATTCGGTTTTTTCAAGGACAGCACGGAAACAGCCAACGCTTCCGATTCCTCGCTTTGCCCGTAGGGAAGCAGGAATTTATCCGTTTCCGCCTGCGTAACTTCCGTTTGTTCCGTCGTCCACGTAAGCTCCGTGGCAAACGCCGCGCGCATTTCGTATAAGACTACGGGCGCGAGCTTGGTTACGCGGTCGGTAAGCTGTTTGCAGCTATCGATGACTTCCCAAGCCGTTCCGAGGTTGATACAGCAGGTGACGATACGATCGCCCACGTGCGCCGCCCAATCCTGCGGAATGCCTTGCGTGCCGTGCATAATGCCGAAAATCGAACCGACGGTTGCCGCCGTACAGTCGGTGTCGTCGCCGCAATTCACGGCGAGCAACATAGACTTTTTGAAATCGCCTTCGCCGTACAAAATCCCGAGCATGGCGTACGCCACGTTCGAGGGTGCGGAAAACCAGCCGTCGCCGATGTCCGCGTTCTGCCGCAGAATCGCCTCCCGCACCTCCGACGCGGACATGCCCCCGTCGTAACACGAAAACAGCAAGCGAATCGATTGCGCCAAGCGGCACGTTTTCGGGATTTTCGCAAGCCCTATTTCCACCAATTTTCGCACGTCGGAAAGAACGAACGCCGCGCTTTCCACCGCGGCAACGAACATTGCCGCATACGTGCCCTCGCCTATACCGTGATCGATTTTTGCGTCCTCTATGGCATACCTCGCCGCCAAATCGGGAGAAGCAGGGAAAAGGCATGCCCAAATTTCCGTCCGAATCCACGCTCCGTTGGAATCTTGCAAAATATGGTTGTTGCGCGTTTCGCCCGAAAGCGGCGGAACGACGCCGATTTCCATATTACGGCGCGCTATCGCATATTCCCCCATGTAGACGGGAATATATGACAACCAATATTCGCCGAGCGTAGCCGCGTCGATATTTTTCGCGCCCTCTTTTTCCACGGCATGCAACCAAATCAGCTGCAAATCCAAATCGTCGTTCGGCAAAGCTTCGCCTGCTTGCGTGGAAAAGCCCGTTACGTTGAGCGGCTTTCGCACGCCCTCGTACGGTCCGCCCAGCGTTCCGCCGATATTCTTCCCCGTCCAACAAGCCAAAACCTTGTCTTTATAAGCTTCGTAATTGAGTTTCATTGTTTTTCCTTTTCGATAGACAGGCTACGCAGGGCGAGCATATATGGCTCGCCCCCGCATTTTCCGTAACGATTTATTATTTCGAGAACGTCAATCCCGTAATCGTCATGTAGCCGCCATCTTGCACTTTCCAATGGCTTCCGTTATGTTGCAACCAGAATTTCAAATCTTCTGTAAGCTCTGTAAGAGAAACCGTTTTGGTGTTTTGCGTTTGTTCGTAAGTATTATCCTCTTGCCATAATGACAAATCGATAGTAGCGTTACCCAAAGGTTTATCCTTAATCATGCCGCAGTTTGCTTTTGTCGCATCGCTAAGCGTTACCGTAAGCGATATCGTCTTATAACCTTGGCTTATCATGTAATTGATATAATCCTTGGAAATCCAGCCAAAGTTATTTGTATCGTTTACATTAAGACCTGCATCTTTCTTTTCAAACTTAATCGAACCGTCGCTGTTATATGTCACTGTAATATTCGAGCCGCATTCGATATAGCCGTGCAAAACTTTAATCGTCAATTCGCCCGTTACGTTTTCTACGGTGTATACACCGTCAACAGCTGTAATTTCTTCGTCGTTGGCAAATACGATGAATTCGTTGCAGTTTTCGTACGTTGCCGTCAGGGTGAAGGTGTAGTTTTCACCGTTCTTCACCGTTTCCGCGCCGTTGAAGGTGTAATAACTGCTTTCCGCAGGTGCGGTGACGGCAATTTGTCCTTTCGAAAACGTCAAACCCGTAATCGTCATATAGCCGCCTTGGTCTTTCATTCCATTTCCGGAGTTGCCGCTGTTCTGTACCCAAATATACATATTGTCCGCCGCACTCACACCAAGATCTTTTATACAACTATTTGCATCCGTTTCTTTTTGATAACTAATAATGTTGGAACCGTTGTACTTTATAAACGCTTGTGCCGCAATCGTTCCGTCGGGAACTACCGTAGCGTTGAAATACGTATAGCCTTTACCAATCATGTAATTGATATAGTCCGCAGATATAAATGCTTCATAAGGTTTTTTCCAGTCATCGTCTATTATACCAAACACCGCATTTTCCACTTTAATCGATCCGTCGTCGTTGTACGTCACGGTAACATTTGCGCCGTGTTCGATATACCCGTGCAATACCTTAATCGTCAACGTGTCTTGGACGTTTTCTACGGTATACGTGCCGTCAACAGCCGTGATTTCTTCGCCGTTGGCAAATACGATGAACTCGTTGCAGTTTGCCA
Source organism: uncultured Clostridia bacterium (assembly GCA_964459515.1). Lineage (GTDB taxonomy): Bacteria > Bacillota > Clostridia > Christensenellales > Borkfalkiaceae > Scatosoma. Next base: position 2,974 of record CAYWML010000020.1, read on the forward strand.
CCGTTGCCGTCAGGGTGAAGGTGTAGGCTTCGCCTTTTTGCACCGTTTCTGCGCCGTTGAAGGTGTAATAACTGCTCGTTGCAGGGGCAACCACCGCGCAAGCCGCGGCAGCTTTCGTCGTCACTTCTACCGTAATCGTCAACGCTTCCGTTACGTTCGTTACGGTGTACGAACCGTCTCCCGCAAGCGTAACTTCCGTGCCGTTTATCGAAACGATAGAGCTTTCCACGTCGTCCGTAAACGTAAGCTTGAAGGTGTAATCGCCGCCCTTTTCTACGCTATTCTCACCCGTAAAGGTGTAATACGTACTTTCTTCGGGCGCGGTTACGCTGATTTTCGCTTTCGAGAATTTCAAGCCCGTAATCGTCAGATATGCGCCGTCCACTACATTAGCACCACGCCCATCAAGCTGCATCCAGAACCACATATTATCTGCAACGGCAGAAAGCACATTCGTTTTAGATACAGCAGCTTCGCTACCTGCAAATGCCATCCATGCATTATTGTACTGCACACAACCTTGATTTGCCTTAGCAAAATCTCCAAGTTGAACCGTTATATCAAAATTCGTATAACCGCGTTCCACCATGAGTGCGATATATTCTTGCGAAATATATGCTTGATATTTTGCATTTTCCGAACCTTCTGTTTGCTTGCAATACTTCGCATTTTCCACTTTAATCGAGCCGTCATCGCTATACGTCACTGTTACGTTTGCGCCGTGTTCGATATAGCCGTGAATGACCTTAATCGTCAACGTGTCTTGGACGTTTTCTACGGTATACGTGCCGTCAACAGCCGTGATTTCTTCGCCGTTGGCAAATACGATGAACTCGTTGCAGTTTGCCACCGTTGCCGTCAGGGTGAAGGTGTAGGCTTCGCCTTTTTGCACCGTTTCTGCGCCGTTGAAGGTGTAATAACTGCTCGTTGCAGGGGCAACCACCGCGCAAGCCGCGGCAGCTTTCGTCGTCACTTCTACCGTAATCGTCAACGCTTCCGTTACGTTCGTTACGGTGTACGAACCGTCTCCCGCAAGCGTAACTTCCGTGCCGTTTATCGAAACGATAGAGCTTTCCACGTCGTCCGTAAACGTAAGCTTGAAGGTGTAATCGCCGCCTTTCTCCACGGAGCTTGCGCCCGTAAAGGTGTAGTACATACTGTCTTCGGGGATAGTAACGGCAACCGCTTCTTTCAAGAATTGCAAGCCCCAAATCGTCATGTAGCCGCCCTGATCTTTAATCGCGTTGCCCGAACCGCCGCTGTTTTGTACCCAGAAGTACATATTTGCCGTGCATTCGTCCAGCGTTTGCGTAAAGCCTTTCGTGCTTCCGTCCGTCAAAGTCATGAAATTCTTACCGTTATAGTTGGCAATCGCTTGCGCCGCGATGGCGTTATCGGCACATGCCGTAAAGTTCACCGTCTTATAACCTTGGTCAATCATGTATTGGATATATTCCGCAGAAATCCATGCAAAATAAGGCGCATTATTCGTATTTTTCGTTGCGGCGTCATCATCTCCTGCAAAATTCCAATTCTGCACCGCGTTTTCAAGCTTAATCGATCCGTCGTCGTTGTACGTTACCGTTACGTTTGCGCCGTGCTCGATATAGCCGTGCAAAACTTTAATCGTCAATTCGCCCGTAACGTTCGCAACGGTATACGCGCCGTCCACAGCCGCGATCTCTTCGTCGTTGACGAATACGACGAAGTCTTTGCAATTGGCATACGTCGCCGTTAAGGTGAAGGTATACGCTTTGCCCTCGGTCGCTCTTTCTTTTCCGTCAAAGGTATAATAATCGTTCTCTGCCGGCGCGTTGACTGCGTACGTCTGCGCGAACGCCGCGATCGTAAAGGTGTATTCCGCCGTCTTGCCGTCGATAATCGACGTCGCGACAATCGTTACGGTGCTGCCGACGGTAGCCGTATCCGCAAGCGTAACTCTGTTGCCGACAAGCGTTACGCCCTCGACTTCTTCCGCCAACGAGTAGACGATGTACTTTGCGTCTTTGTTCGTCTTTAATACGACTTCTGTGCCGCAATTTACTTCTTCTTCCGTTTCTACAAAGGAGATATCGCCCTTGTAATCGTTTACGATACTCTTCGGAAGAATGTATTTTTCGCCGATTTCCCAGAATTCCGTATTCCACATTTTCACGACCGCGCCGTGCGCTTCGTCTGCCAAAAGGTCGGCAAGGGTAGCGAACGTGTCTCCCGTCGCTGTTTTGGGAAGTTCGTCAAAGATACGATCGGAAAGCGTTTCCGCCGCGCCGATTATGTATATCCCCTGATAAGCGTTCGCATTGCAACAGCTGCCCAAATAGCCCTCTTCCAAATCGGTCAAGCCGCAATCGGTCACGTCGATCAGCACGCGCTCTACCGTTCTCACGGGAGCATTTCCCGACTTAAAGAAAGTAACCGCGCCCTCTCTGTTAACCTCGCCATTTCCTTTCGGGGTCACATATACTTCCGAACTAAACTTCTTGATCTGCATATAGACGTCGCGCACCGTGCCCTGTCCTCTTTCCACGACCAAACTCGACGCGATACCGATTTCCGCGTTCGTGAACGAAAGGTTTTGCACTACGCCGTTTTTGCCGTTGACGACGATAAAACCGCCGTACGGCCCCGTGGTCTGCAAACCGTCGATATTGTGTCCGCAACCGTCGAAAATGCCTTGGAAACCGCCGTTGATGCCGCGCGTCCAACTTTCATCGATTACGCCTTCCAAACCGTTTAAGTCTAATTGTTTGTTATCCTGCGGACTCAATTTGGAAATTTCGCCATACGTCTTATACGGTTTCCAAACGCCGTTGTAATCGATATCCGCGTTCAGAAGGAAATAGCCCGAATACGCAAAGCCCTTTTGCTGTTCGATGCAAATGCCTGCGCGTATCGCGTTTTCGGCGGCAATTTCCTGCCATTTATCCAACTCTTCCTTGTTGTCGATGATCATCGTGTAAACGTCCGCGGAAAGGGTGTATACGGTCTTTTCCGTTTGCACGGTCAACGTCTGTCCCTTGCCGAGATCGGACATTTTCGCAGGAAGCCCTGCCGCATACGCCGTAAGCGTTTTCTCGTTCAACGAGCCATGTCCTTCCGCCGCGTCGTAAATCACGTTGTCCGTATTGACGGTCACTTTCTCCACCGTTCCTTCGATCGCTTCGGGGAGCGTGAGTTGCGCACTTTCCGTTTCGAAGCGCAAAGTTTCTTCCAAAGCGACTTGCGCCCTCGAAACCGTAACGCGAAGCTTGATTTCCAACGTTTCGCCCTCGTGCGTCGCCGTACCCGTAAGCAAAACCGAACCCGCTTTCAAAGCGGAAAGCTTTCCGTCCGACAACGAAAGGATATTCTCGTTTTCCATCGTCCAAGCAACGGTCAACTTCGTTTCCGTCGGTACGCCGTTTTTCTCCAACAAAACGTCGCCTATCGTCAAATTCTCCGTTTCCGTCGAACCGAACGTCAAATTCGCAAAGTACTCGCCATCGCCTACCTGCATAGCCGTATTGGCAAAAGTCAACGAAACCACTTCTTCTTTTACGACGATCGTAAAATCCTCGTGCACTTCGTAACCGCGCGCCGTCGTAACGACGGTATACGTCACGTTGCCTGCTTTTTTGCCCGTAAGCGTCACGGACGAACCGTCCGCAGACGGCGTAAGCTCTACCGCCGCCGCGTCGCCCTCTTTATAGCTCCACGTATAGCGAATGCCGTATTTCTCGTTATCCAACGTTTCTTCGCCGTAAAGCACCGATACGGAAACGGTATTGTCCGTTTCTCCTTCAAACAGCGTAGCCGTGCCGACGGAAAAGGCAAGCCGATGCACGATATTCGTCTTTGCAATCTCGATAGAATGCGTAGCCGTCAAATCGCCTGCGCGCGCGGTGAGGGTGACTTTACCCGCTTTCAATGCCGTAACCGTACCGTTTTGATCCACCGTCGCGATTGTTTCGTCCGAGCTCGACCACGCGATCGTAGCCGTCGAACCCGTCAATTTTGCCGTCAACTTCGTCGTTTCGAACTCCGTCATGCTGCCGCTGCCGCTGATCGTCAAGCTCGCTTCTTCCACGCTTGAATTGCCGCCGCCGTTCGACGAGCTTTCTTCATCGACGACGGAGGAAGAACTGCTCTCCTCGTTCGACGATTCGCTTACCGATTCGCTCGCGCTGTTGCCGCTATTAAACGGATTCGGTAAACCGAACGAACAGCCTGCCAAGCTTGCGCTTGCCAACGACAAACTCAACCCCGTTAAGAAACAAATTAGTTTTCTTTTTTTACTCATAATTTTCTCCTTGCATTTTAATTGCCATAAAATTTTTCAACCTTGTTTTTTTACCAGTCGCACGTTATGCGTTATGCGATTTCCCATTTTGTAAACCACGTCGAAATAGGCACGTTTTCCGCATAGTATTGATAACTGAGTTCCTGACAATCGTCATAGAAAGATTGCCGTTCCTCTTGGATATCCGCGCTGGTATAATAGCCCGAATAATATTCGCAAATCATAAACCGAGGGAAGAGCGTTTCGATCTTGATATGCTTTTCCAACGTTTTATACAGTTCGGGATCGCTCGACTTATACTTTTCAATCGCTTCATAAGCTTTATCGCAGAGGCTCAACCACGATTGCATCGTAGCCAAGGGCCAATATTTCGTGCTCTCCGATTCCGTACGGCGTTGCGTGTAGAATACTTCGGGATATTGTTCTTCCAATTTCTGCATATGCCCGACAAGCGATTCGTAATATTCGCGCATGGGTTCTGCCGCGTCGCGGAAATAGTTCGTAAAGAATTTATCGATAAGCTCGCCCGAGTTCAAGTTGACGTCGCGCGCCAGCGTTAAACTCAAATACGTTTTCAAAGAACCGAAGCCCGTGCAAACGGTGTTGTTTTGCGCCTGATTGAACACGTATTGACAATTGTTGTCTTTCAGGAAGCGCAACGTTTCGGCAAGCGAATCGAAAGAATTATACGGAACGAGCCAATGCACGAAGTTTGCGTCGTAAATCCAACCGTACAACCGATCGGAAACGCACGCCCATTTTTCGAAATTCGTCTTGTACTCCTTGTTTTCCAAATGGTAGAAATTTTCTTCGTACGTCGCGTCGATGGGCGCGTAGAATACGCCGACGTGCTCGTTGCAATGCAAACCGTCTTCGTAAGTTCTGTGATAGGGCAACGTAAACGTTTCGCCGTTCGCGGAAACGGTGTTTCTACGCTCGCCGTCCACGGTGGTCACGCTCGCTTTCGGCACTTCGTAATTGCCGTCCGAACCCTTTACGGGCGCTTCGCAAGTTTCTCTGTACGCAAAGAACAACAGCGTGACTTCGCGTTTCGCTTCGCCGCTCTCGTCGGCGCGTCTTTGCAACTCCTCTTGCACCAAATCGTCCAAATCGTTGACGAACAGCATATACGTCGCCGTCAACGAACCGTATTCGCTCTTCATCGCGCTGCATACGGGGCATTCGCAATTGCCGTACTCGTCTTGACGAGTGAACGTCAACACCGCCGAATTCGGCCATTTATCCAAGGTTTCCATAACCGATTCGAATGCCGTTTGCAACATTATGTCGTACTCGGCTTGATCGCCGCGCGCGGAATAGCAAAGCTGCGTCGCTGTTGCGTTGTAGCCGTCGTTACTATTCGAAGCGTACCATTTGTAATGCCCGTTTTCGTCGTTTTTGTTATACGTAGCCGGCGGCAAATAGTCGAAAGAATTGTGGCAGAATTGCCCGTTGATATAGGTGAAAATCTTTTCTTTCGTCATGCCGGAAGCGATTTGCCCCGCGCTGGAAATATATCCGGAGCGATCCACCAAATCGAAATCGGGCTTTTCCACGATGTCCATATCGGGCAACGTCGCGCCCGTTTTCGTATAGACGATCGTATCCTCCGAATACCACTCGTACCCCAGCACTTCGCGACAGAACGCTTGGCTCGCCGTTTGATAGCCGTACAAGGAATTTACTTTCAGAAATACGCTGTTGCCGACGGTTTTGATCATATAGCCGCTGTACGCAAGATCGACGCCGCTCTTCCACGTAACGCCTGCCGCCTTTTCCATTTCCTCGTGCGAATACACGATGTATTTTGCGTTCGCGTTATACTCTAACGATACCGCCGTATTGTCCACGATCATATCCTGATCCGTATCGTAATACGTTTCCACGCTCGCGCCCGTGCAACGCTCGATTTGTTTTGCCAAAAAGCCGGCGGCTTCCACCGCAGAGGACGAATTCGTTCCGAGCACAATTCGATATTCCGTTTTGCCGTTTTCGCAGAAAGTTCTGCCCACTTCCGTCACCGTCTTTTCGTGCATACGCTTCTCCTCGCTGACGAGGTGCACGTCGTCGTCCGTAACGTCTACGACGGTATCCGAAACGACGGTGCTCGACGAATCGCCGTTGCCGCTATTGCCGCTATCGTTGCTGTCGCTACTGCTGTTGTTGCCGAAATTGCTTCCTATAAATTTACAACTCGTCGCGAAAGAAAGCGTCAATACGACTGCCATTATAATTGCCGATATTTTTTTCTTCATAATCGTCTCCTTATTGCACCGTTACAAAATATTGCGCCGTCGCTTGGTTGCCCTCTTTATCGGTAACGAGGATTACGAAACGATACGTGCCCGTATAACGGAAAGTATAGGTGTATTTCGTATAAGAAAGGCTGCCGTCCGCATTGACGGTATAATCGTAGCCGAGTTTCGTCACGACGCCGTTCGGGTTGCGTACGTATCTGTACACCGTCATTTCCTCCACGGCAGAAGCATTGTCCGATACATACACTTCGGGAAGGGTAACTTTCTCCCCGACGCTCGCCGTCGCCGACCACGTATCTGCCACGCTTACAACAGGCGGTTCTCTGTCGAAAATATTGACGGAATAGGAGAACTTTTTGGAGTTATCCATGAAGTCCTTTGCCGAATACTCCACGATATACTGCCCGTACTTCGTAAGGCGAAGCTTATACTCTTTATCGCACGGAACTTTGTCGAGGCTAAACCCGTCTTCGTCGGAAGCGATCGTTCCGTCGGGTGCTTTCACCGTGAGATAGCCCACTGCGCACGCGTCCATGACGTCGCTGACGAGGGCGCGCGTAATCACGTACGTATCGCCGATCTCGTACATACCGCCGTATACGCCGTCGATAGAAATTCTCGGCGCGGTACGATCGACGTCCTTATCGGAAATTTTATGATTGTCTATCGCCGTTACGATATAGCCGTTCTCTTTTTCGGCGTTGACTGCCACCGCGCTGATATACACGCGCTTCGAAGGGAAACCCTCGAAAGTCTTTCCGTTGTCGTCTTTCGTCACCGTAACGCCGACGGCGTCTACGTAGAACTTGCCTAATTTATACGAGAACGTAAATTCGTCCAAAGCTTTTCCTGCCGCGTCTTTGCCCATATTCAAGCCTTTCGTCAACGTTCTGTCCGTGTCGCCGAAGCATATTTTTGCGTAACTGCCCGTATTATCCAACTTCATCGTTACGGAAATATCGCTGTCCGCGGAATCGGTAAACGTGACGAGCAAACTATCGTAATTGCTCTTGCCCTGAATGCCTTTTACCGACAGCGAAGCTTCGTTTGCCGCCACGGAATTGACGAACGACCACGAGAAATTCCCGTTTTCTTCGGCAAGCAGCGTAAGCCCCGAAGAGTCGCGCGTAACTTCGGCGTTCTGCGGCAAAAAGGCTTTATCGATATAAACGTATGTCGAACCGTCTTCTTGTTCTATCGGGAATACGACGTCGATATTCTTCTCATACGTCGCGCCGCCTACCGAGAAGGTCAATTTCACGGACGGAGAAGTTTCCGAAGCGACAGGAACGAACTCTTCCCCTGCCGAATAGGTCTTCTTGCCGTTTTTGTCTTCCAACGTCATCACTGCCAAGCGCGGCGTTTTCACGCCCGAAGAATAATCGTACGCGTACACTTCGGGAACGACGTAGCGCATACCCGATATCAAATATTTCCATAACGTCGGCTTCTCGACGAATACGGGAATAGTTCCGTTTTCAATCGTAATCGTATAGGATTTTTCCGCCGTTTTGCCCGAATAGTCGGTGGCGATATAGCGCACCGTCCACGTGCCTGCCTGCTCGGGAAGGAACGTTCCGTCCGTCGGTTCTATGACGGTATCGCCGCAACTGACGATCGTTTTCACCGTCACGCCGCCGACGTCCGCGCCGCTGCCGCCCGTAACGTTCGGCGTAGCCAACGTAATGCTTTCGCCGCAAACGCCGTTGTCGGTTTCCTTATCGGACAAGGTAATCGATACGGGCGTTTCGAGCTCTTTCACCGCCGTAATCCAATATACTTTTTCCGCAACGTTGCCGAAAGCGTCCGTCGCTCTATAAACAATCGCGTACGTACCGTTGTTCGTCACCGAAAACCTTCCGTTTTGTATCGCGCATTCCTTACGCGCGGCTTCGTTGTTGTAATTGAAATATACTTTCGCTTCCACGGAAACCGCGCCTGCGTAGTCGTCAAACGCCGTCGCCGTAGGAACGGGGTAGTTGCCGCCGACCACTGCGTACGGGATAAACGAATAACGATCCCCGTCTTGGCGCACGAACTTTTCGTCCGCGTTTACCGTAATTTCGGGTGCGCCGTCTTCCTTGAATTTATTTTCCGACTTCAAATCGTACGAAAACAATTTAGTAATGCAGAAACTCGCCGTTTCGCCCGAACATTCGGCTGCCTGTATCGAAAGACGCGCTTTGCCGCTCGGGAAACCGTTCCAAAGCGGTTCTTTTTCGTAATAAGTGGCGTCCGACAGGCATACGACGGGTCTCGTGTTCGTGTTACCGTTGTTTTTGCCGCCGACGCTGACTTCCGCGTTTTCGACGTTAAACAAAATCGAAAAAGAGGTTGCGTCCGCTTCGGCTGCCCAAGAGGTACATTTCGATACGCCGTCTTCCGTATTATAGTATCTGCCGTCGTAAGAATAGAAGGAACAGCCCATCGGCGTTCCGCACAAGCCGTACGACTTCGTCGCGATCGTAGAGAACTTACCGTTTTCCAAACCGCCCTGCGTTTGCCCGGTACCTGCCGCCGTCCAATACGTCATAAACATGTAGTTGTCGCTCGACTGCGAACGAGAACCGATCACCGTCATATATTGCGTAGGATCTTCGACATCGGTAAACGTAAACGTCAACCGCTCGAACTCGCTCATGCCCACGGTTGCAGGCGTGATAAAGCCTTCGATAAGCGATGTGTTCGCATCCAACGCGGACATATCGAGGACTTTATTGAACGTCAACGTATCCCCTTTCGCAAGCGTAACCGTCAAGCCTTCGCTGTTTCCTCCCGCTTTGCCGTATTCTACTTTGCTTTTCGCATTCGTCACGCGCCACAGCTTATCGGCGACGACAAACGTCTCTTTTTCGGTATAATACCGCGAAGCGGCGTCTTTCGCCTCATAAATCAACGTATACGCGCCCGCTTCCGTCAACGCCAAAGTATCGCCGTCCGCAAGCCGCGTCGTGCCGTCGGGATAGCAGATTTTTACCGTAGCGGTATAGCTCTTTTCGCCGATTTGCAACGAACGCGCAGGGATTTGCAATATGTCGTCGCGGACGTATTCTTCGGATAGTGCAACTTCGCTCCATTCGATCCGCTCCGTCGCTTGCGCGAAGTCGGATGCGATTGTGGGGGCGATACACGCGCCTGCAAACAACGCGCACGCGGAAATCGCCATCCATTTTCTGATTTTTTTCATCGATTTATTCTCCTTGTCTTATTAGCCCTTTACGCCGCCCATCGTAAGATTGCCGAGCAAGCGTTTTTGGAAGATGATAAACAACACGGTGACGGGTGCAGCCGTCAAAATAACCGCCGCCATACGCGCGGGAATTTGCGTGTGCACTTTCCCCGGATCGCCGCTTATCGTCATCAATCTATGCAAACCTTTTGAAATCGTCGGATAGCTGGGCATATATACTTGCGGCGATTGATAATCGTTCCAAAACGCGATAAATTTGATAAGAAGCACCGTAAAGAAAGTGTTTTTGATCAAAGGCAACGCAATGCGGACGAGAATTTGGAAATTGTTCGCCCCGTCGATTTTCGCGGCTTCCGTAAACGATACGGGCAACGCCTTGAAAATGTCGTAGAACACCAAAAAGTACAGTCCTAAGAAGTTTGCTTTCATAATCCACAAACCCCAAATTTTGTTCATGATGCCGAGGTTTTTCGCCATTTGTATTTCCGAAGGCATACTGCCGACGATGGGGATCATCATAACCACGATGACGGTGGTGTAAATCCATTTGGAAAACTTATACGGAAAACGCGCGCAGGCATACGCCACGATACAAGGCACTACCGTAGCCGTAATCGCACAACCGCCCGCATACAAAAACGAAAAGCCGTACATTTCCAATATCGTAGCGGTATCCTTGCCGACGTACCCGAACAGCTCGCGGCGAGGCATCGTAAAGTCGTTTAATATATGGCGGAACGAATACAGCAACATGCCCTCTTCTTTCGCTTTGTTAAAATTCGCAATATTCACAAGAATGTCTTTCGACGTGCCCGTCGTGCTTAAAACCTTATAATAGCGATTGTAGTTGATAATAAAGCCGCCGGGATCTACGCCGAAAATTTGATCGTTCACCTTAAAGGAAGTGACTACGACCCACGCCAATAAATAGAACAAACTAATGCAAAACAAAATCAACACCACGAGCAACGTAATCGTCAACGGCGTAAATTCTTTTTTCTCTTTTTTCATTACTTTTTCTTGCATAATCGTCTTTTCTCACTCCTCGCTCGGTCCGTATTTTTCCAACGCCCAACGAATGACGAGGGTGATGGGAACGGTGAATATCGTCAAAAGCACGCCGATTGCCGAATAGTAGGAAAGGCTCGCCGCCGCGTTATCGGTTGCGTAGTTGCCGTTAACGTCAACAAAGAACCAATAGCCGATGCTTTTTAATCCTTTCACGACGGATTCGTTGCTGCCGCCGAACATATCGTACACGTAGTATTGATTGATACAAATGCCTGCAATACCCGTAATCAAGAATACGGTGATCGTCGAATAGGTGAGCGGCAACACTATGTACCAAAACTCTTTCAAGCCTGTCGCTCCGTCCAAATGCGCCGATTCGATAATCTCGTCGGAAATGCCTGCCATTTTATTGGAATACATCAACACGTTTACGCCGAAACTTATCCAAATGTTGAAAAACATCAAAATTGCGAAACGATGAGAACTCGTAGAGCCCAACAAATCGCCGATTCCCGAAAATATATGCGGCAAACATTGGCTGACAAAGTCGTGAAACACCGTAGCCATAACCAAACTGGACAAAATTTGCGGCAAATATAAAATCACGCGGAACGCGCCCCAACCGGGCAACTTTTTGAAAATATAATACGCAAACAACAACGCCAAAGGAAGCCCTATCCCCGTCGTGATGAAAAACGATTTTATGGACGTCCCGAAATATTCCTTGAAATAAGGTCCGCCGAACCATTTGAACGCGCTTTTATAATTCGCGAAGTTAAACTTGGTGATCAATTCTCCCGTGCGCTCGTCCGTCGATATATCCTTAAAGGACATGATAATCGAATTGAAATTTACGCCGATATAGAAAATGCAAAACTGCAATACGGGCAACCCCACCAAAAGGCAATAGAACAGCAGATCTTGTTTATTCGCCTTCGTTTTCTTCGGCTTTAATTGGTTGATTTTTTCCATTTTATTCCTCTTTTACGGACGGTCCGCGCCGCTTCGCGCGGACGTCCGTAACGCCTGTTTTCGTTTAAAATTATTATTTGATCGTGCCGTCGCTCCATTGCGTGCGTCTATTGGTATACATACCGTCAAAATATTCTTTCGCGCTCTTGCCTTGCTTAAATGCGTCGAAGGCAATGCTTACAGCCGTAGAGCTTGTATTATATTGGCAATCATACGCCTTCTTATAATCTTTGAAAAGCGTTTCCAAATTCGTTTTATAGAAAGCCGTGGTGGAGAAACCGTAAACGATATCCGATTTTTCCTTAATCGCCACGAGAGACTGTCCGTAAGCGGACATTTCCGCTTTATCCGCGTCGCTCATCGTATATTGAAGGGCTTTCGTCGTATCGGTGATTTTCGAGAACTCCGCCAAGGATTCGTCGGTGTACGCAAACTGCAAGAAGTCAACGGCGATTTCCTTCGCGCCTGCGCTGATCTTTTTGCTGAGGAAGGCAAGCGAGTTATGCGTATCTACCAAAGTATAGCCCTTGCCGCCGTTCTTCATATTGTTCGCGCGCGCAGTCGCTTCTTCTTTCGTTGCGCAAGGAAGGGGCATCCAAGCGAAATCGTCTCTGTAATCTTTGCCGCCCGTTTGTTGCAACTCGTCGAAATACGTATCCGACTCCATTTCCCACCAGCAACCGTCAACCATCATCGCAGAAGCGTCGCTGACGACGAAATTTCTCTGCGTTGTCGTTTGCTCCGTCGTGTCGTCGTACGAATCGTCCGTATGCCACCCCTCGTCGGCAATCTTTTCGAGGAAGGAAAGCGCGTAATATTTGCCTGCCTGTTTTGCCAATTCTTCTCCGTTCGTTTTTCCGTTAATCGTTACGTCGTCAAGCTCCGTTATCGTCCCGTCCGTGCCCACGGAAATCAAATTTTTCGCCGTGCCGCTGTACGAATAGTTCAACGACATCTGCTCCAACCCCTCGTAGTTTGCCGCAAGCGCGGTGATAAACCAGTTCAAATATTCCTGTCTGTGTTTACCCGTCCACGAAATCGGATCCGTCGTATTCGAAATAACGTCGCAAAGCGCGAAAAATTCGTCATACGTCGTCGGAAGTCCGTCGTCGTCCGTCCCTTTCACACCATCGGGACCTGCCGACCGCTTGGAGCTGTCTTTCGTAAAGCAATTTCCCGAACTGAATTCTTTATCCGAATAGTCCGCTTTGAAATACCAGCCGTTTTCTTCAAACATAGCCTTGTTGTAGCTGATTCCCACGTACCCTGCATAATGCGGAATGCCGTAATACTCGCCGTCGATCTTATAGTAAGCCTTTTGTTCGTCGCTCAATTTGCTTTCTATCGTTTTGCCGTTGTCGTACGGGTTCGCCGTCGTCAATACTTCCGTAATCGGCGAGAAGTAATTTTCCGCCCACTTGCTATACAAAATCTGTTCGTGGAACACGATATCGTAAGGCACGTTGCTATCCACAAGCGTGGACATCATCGTCGTTTTATCCGACGTCACGTTGAAATCGACGCCGTCGTACGTTACGCCGTCAATGGTAAACTCCTTGCCGGCGCGCTCTTTCTTATAGCGCGTAATCAACGTATCCAACCATTCTCTGCCGTAGCCTGCGCCGAAGTTGAACAACTTCAACTTATACGGATTTTTTACGCCGAGGCTTGCGTTGACGTCCTCTACGCTGCTCGCGCTGTTGCCGCCGTTGCCGCCGTTGCCGCTGTTGCCGCCGCCGTTGCCGCCGAAATTACAGCCGACTGCGCTGAAACACATCGTCGCCGCCAACAAGCTTACCAATACTTTACCTAATTTTTTCTTCATGATTTTTCTCCTTGATTTATATTTCAATCATTTTTTTTATTTTTATAACGCCGCATACTTTATAACCGCACGCGGTTGCCGCCGCTTTCGTACGCCGCCAATACCAAACGCAAAGCCTTTGCGGCTTCTTCCGCGGTAATCGGGAAGCGTTCTCCGCTTTGCACGCAACGATAGAAGTCCTCTATCAACAGCTCGTGCCCGTAGCCGTAGCTCGGTTTCACGTGATAGCGCGCGCTCGCTTCCGAGAAAATCGTTTTTTCGCCCAAGCAGACGCATTCGGGCGTAATCCGAAGCACGCCCTTTGCCGTTTGCACGCCGATCTGCACGGGGAAGTCCGTCGCGCTGTCGTTGGTGGCAAAAAAGGTGAACGGCACTTTGCCTTCGCAAACGAGCGTCGCCGTATCTTCCACCTCGATTTTCTCCGCCAATGCCAAAGTCGAAATCGAAGCGCGAAGGGCGGAAGGCTCTCCGCAGAACCATTGCAAAAGGTCCAAGGTGTGCAACGCTTGATTGATCAATACGCCGCCGCCTTCCGTGGCTTTTTTGCCGCGCCACGCCGCGCTGTCGTAATACGCCTCGTCCCTATGCCACGCGAGATAGCCCGTCGCCGAAATCGGAGGCGTTTCCCGTAGAAAGTCCTTGGCGAAACGATTGACGGCAAGATAGCGATTTTGTAAACACACGCCGAGCTGTGCTTTGCTCTCGCGCTCCGCCGCAAGCAACGCCTCTATCTCCGCTTCGGAAACGCAAAGCGGCTTTTCCGAAAGCACATTACAGCCGCGCCGCAAAGCGGCAATCGCCATTTTCGCGTGCAGACAGTGCGGCGTACAAATATGCACGACGTCGGGTTTTACCTCGTCCAACATACGTACGTAATCGGCGTATTTTTTCGCTTTACCGTACGGCGCGAGCTTTTTCTCGTCCACGTCGCATACGGCGACAAGCTCGGCGTGCGCCTGCGCAAGCTCCGCATGCAACCGCCCGATGACGCCCAGCCCGATTACCGCGATTTTCATTTTTTATTACCGAACGAACCGGAAGTATCCGCAACCGCTTCCACGACGTTGTCTTTCAAACGCGACGCCTTGCGGTGCGCCTCCAACTCGCGCAAGTACCGCTCTTCGTCGATCGGCAGGGAAATTTCTTCGCCGCCGTTCCAGCCCGAAAGCTCGATCGCGTTCATAAGCTCTACGCCGTTAATCCCGTCCGTGCCCTGCACGAATTGCGTTTCCAAGCCGAGAACGGCATTCGCGAAATTGTTGAGAATACCTGCGTGTTGCTTGTTCTCTCCGTCCGTTTCCACCTCGATCCTTTCGCAATTCGGACGCGCAAAACCGTTTTCGGCAACGCGCGAGAACGCTTGGCTGTCCTCGTCGTTTTTATACCAAATCAGCTTGTCGCCCTCGCAAAGGAGCTTGCCTTTCGTGCCCGAGATCTCCAAACGGTTCGTGCCCGGCGTTTCGCCCGTGGTCGTGATAAACACGCCCGTCGCGCCGTTTTTGTACGTAAAGTACGCCGTGACTTCGTCCTCCACCTCGATATCGTGCCATCTGCCGTATTTGCAGAAACCGCGGACGGTCTGCGGCATTTCGCCGACGATCCATTGCACGAGGTCGATCTGGTGCGGACATTGATTGATAAGCACGCCGCCGCCTTCGCCTGCCCACGTCGCGCGCCAACCGCCGCTGTTGTAATACGCCTGCGTTCTGAACCAATCGGTGATAATCCAATTCACCCGTTGCAATTCGCCGATATCGCCGTTTGCGATCATTTCGCGCATTTTACGGTATACGCAATTCGTGCGTTGATTGAACATCATGCCGAAACGCGCCTTGCTGTTTTCGGCGACCGCGTTCATTTCGCGCACCTGCTTCGTGTATACCCCCGCCGGCTTGTCGCAAATGACGTGCATGCCGCGCTTTAAGCCGTCTGCAACCAACGCGGCGTGGTCGTAATGCGGCGTTTCCACCAAAACGACGTCGCACAAGCCGCTGTCGAAAAACGCTTCGTCGTCCGTAAAACGGGCAAACTGCATTTCGGGATACTTCTCGCCGAGGATATCCAGCTTTTTCGGGTTCGTATCCGCAACCGCCGTCAGAACGCCGTTTTCAATCAGCCCCTGCGCGAATAAGCCCGTGTAATACGAACCTTGGTTGCCTGCCCCGATAATGCCGAACCTTACCTTTTCCATCGCAAAAATTCCTCCTTCTTTAATTTTATAATATCGAATTTATTTCGTAACGCCGCGCTGCTTATTTCACGAACGCGCCGTTTACTTCTTTATAGCCGACTTCGTTCAACAGCTTTTTAAGGGCGTTCACCGCCGCGTCGAACGCTTCGCGCGCGCTACCGTACGTATGCTCGTGCTTCATTTCCGTGTTATCGATTTGCTTAAACGCGTCGAAAAGAGCGAGGTGCGGCTCTAACGTCAGCACTTTATCGTCCTTTATTTTTTCCAACAGCGTTTTAATCTCGCCGTCGCCGTACCCTGCCGGCACCAACGCGCCCGTAGCGGTTTGCACGTCCTTAATGTGGAAATAGTCCGTCGTCGCATGGAACAACGCCAACGTGCGTTCGGCTTTTTCACCGCATTGGAGATAGTTGGCAGGATCGTAAATATACTTCAATCCGTCCACGTTTTGCATGATCTTCGATACGCAGTCCGCCGTATCTCCGAAAATGTCCTTTTCGTTTTCATGGTACATCTGCACGCCGTATTCCCGTCCGATTGCCACCATTTCTTTAAGCCGCGCGTACACCTTTTCTTCCTTGCCTTTTGCGTTGAAAAAGCTGAACATACGAATTTTATCCGTCTTGAAAATCTTCGCCAACTTGCAAACGTGCCGAACCAGCTCGGAATATTCCGCGAAGTCCGTATCGATATCCGTTTTACCGAGCGGCGAACCGATCGACCATACCGAAATCCCGTTTTCTTCAAACGTCTTTTGATACGCTTTCGCTTCCTCTTCGGTAAACACGGAAACGTTCTTTCCGTCGATGCTGCGAAGCTCCGTCAAGGAAATGCCGTTCTCTTTCATCGCCGCAATCTGTTCCTCGATACTGCTGCCCGCTTCGTCCGAAAATGCACTAAGTCTAATCATCGCTGTATACCTCGTTTTATTTTTTCTCGACGGTTGCCTTAAATATATCGCAATACGTCGTTAAAGCCGTCTACCATGGCGTAGGTTTGCTCCGCCATGCCGCTCGACAAAATATTGCCGTCTTTGAAGCCGATGACGTCGAAGCCTGCCAACCGCCCCGAAATCAACCCGGACGAGGAATCCTCCAACACCACCGCCTGCGATTTGTCCGCCACGCCGAGCCCCATCGCCATTTCCGCATACACCCACGGGTGCGGCTTCGCCGCCATTTCCCCGATCGTGCCGTATTGCCCGGGAATCTTGCGTTTGCCGCCCGTCACGATCGCGTCGTAAAATTCCGTCGGATCGCCCATGTTCAATATGCGGAACGTCGAAAGAATTTCGGGAATCGCCTTATAATCCAAGCCGCTCGTCGCCAAGCCGATTTTCACTCCTCTGCCTTTCAGCTCCGTCAAGAACTCCTTCAAACCCTCGCGAGGACGGAACGCGGAAACGTTCCCTCTGCCCTGCAAAATTTCGTTCAGCTCCGTTTCGGCGATTTCGTGATATACCCCGTTCGCCTCGATCGCCGTTTGTGGTATGCCGTATTTCTTTATGCAATATTCCAAATGCTCTATCGTCGAAAATCCCGAAACGTACGGAATATCCTCTTCCGCCAGCGTAAACGTCGGCTTCCCGAGCAGCTTTTTCACCGTCTTTTCGATTAGCCAGATCCAAAACTCCTCCGATTTCACCGTCGTGCCGTCCAAATCCATCAAAACGTATTTCGCCTTGCCGCAAAAATTACCGTCTGACAGCGGATAGGTCGCCTCCACGCCGCATTGGTCGATGGTGCACGTCGTTCTGCCGTTCTGCTCCGCAAAGCGTATTCCGTTTACTTTATATTGTGTATAATTCATATTCACTCACCTGCCTTTACGAAATCGGTAACGGTTATCTCTTCGGGCTTTATCGCCTCTTTCGAAGTGATATAAATCGTCTTTTCTTCGCCTGCCTCTACGTCGATATAGTTGTCCGAATAAGTATATTTATAGTTGTCGGGCAAGCTCACGAACACGGATTTCGCGAATTTGTTCGCTTTTACGGTGACGGCTACGCGATTTTCTTCGATTTGCTCGATCTCCGTCGTATAATCGCTCTCGAATTTCGCGCTCGCCCAGAAATCCCACGAATACAAGGTCGTCGTCGTTTTTCCGTCCGCCGTGTATTTCACGTACAGATAGGTATTCTCCTGCTCGATATTTCTGTCAAGCGGCAAATGGTATGCGCCGTCCTTGCAAAGCTTGATTTTTTTCTTTCCCTTCCAAAGAATCTCGCCGTTTACCGTCTTTTGCCCGTACTCGAACGCCACCTTTTTATCCGAAACCGTGTCGTTTACGCCGAACAACACCGTCTTCCCGTCCGCGCGATAATAATAGGACATCAAAAGCGGCGCGAACGATTTTTGGATCTGATAATATACCGCTTTCGGTTCGGTGTAGTAGTCCACGACCGCCCAAGTCCCCGACGGCCAGATTTCCGAATACATCCAATTCAAATACCCGGCAGTCTTGCCCTTGCCGGAACGCTGATATTCGCATTCGCATTTCAACGTCTGCGCGTGCATCAGCATACCCTTGGCGATAAACTCGTCCACGTTCTTCGGCTCGCCGTACAGCTCCGTAGCGAATTTATGTTGTTGCTCCGCAAAGCGCAAACGCACCGCCGCGTACGGGTTTTCCATCAGTCTGTCGAACCAATATTCGTTGAGCGGCCAAAGCTTATCCTGCGGGAATATCTTGTCGAACGTCTGACGGCTGTGCGGCCCCATCGACGCCGATTCGGAAATGAACGGCACGATATTTTGCGCCACGCTCTTGCGATACATGCCGAAGCCGTCGCGTATCGTCTGCTCGAAACAATTCTTATGCGATTCCCCCGACGTAAGGTCGTTGCCGACGTCCGTCATGGCACAAGGGCTTTGCTTCGCGAACGGACGAGAATCGTCCAAGTTCCCGACTATGCCGCGCAAAATCACGTTGACGAACCAATCGCCGCGGACAATCTTCGCACCCGTCGAGCCGGTTTTCTCGTTGCCGCCGCACCAATATACGATGGACGGGTGATTGCGCAAACGCTTGATTTGATATTCGATTTCCTCGCTTGCGCTCTTTACGAACGCCTCGTTATCGTCGGGGATATCCGCGCAGGCAAACATCAAATCCTGCCATACCATAACCCCTAACTCGTCGCACAAATCGTAAAATATATCTTTCTCGTAAATACCGCCGCCCCAAATTCGCAAAACGTTGACGTTCGCCGCCACCGCCTGACGAATAAGTTTTTCATATTTCTCGTCCGTCACGCAACCCGTAAAGCAATCGACGGGAACCCAGTTCGAGCCTTTCATGTACACGGGCTGTCCGTTGATTTTCAACTGATAGCTCAACATCTCGGTGTCCAAAGGACGTTGCTCTAGCGTTACGTCGCGATACGCCATTCTGCCCGATTTTGCGGAAATGACCTTTCCGTCGCGGACGAGCTCCACCTTATAGCCGTACAGCGGATGCTCGCCGT
>CAYWML010000021.1:0-21763 GCA_964459515.1 uncultured Clostridia bacterium
CATACGCAATCGCCCGACATTTCTATTGATGCGGCCGCCTCCGACAACTACACTCTTTCCCTCCGCGACGCTCTACCGCGCCCCGGCGCAGGAGATCAAGGCATGATGTTCGGCTATGCCTGCCGTGAAACGGAGGAGCTGATGCCGCTTACGCTTATGCTCTCGCATAAGCTCGCGAAGCGTCTGACCGACGTGCGCAAGACGGGAATGCTCCCTTACCTTCGTCCCGACGGAAAAACGCAGGTGACGGTGGAGTACGAGGACGGCAAGGCAAAGCGCGTGGAAGCCGTCGTGGTATCGGCGCAACACGACGCCGACGTTTCGCAGGAGCGACTGCGCGCGGACATAAAGAAGCATGTCATCGACGAAATCGTTCCCGAAGCGTGGATGGACGAGAATACGAAAATTTACATCAATCCCACGGGCAGATTCGAGATTGGCGGTCCGGAAGGGGATAGCGGCTTGACGGGGCGAAAGATCATCGTGGATACCTACGGCGGCAGGTGCGCGCACGGCGGCGGCGCGTTTTCGGGCAAGGATTGCACGAAAGTGGACAGAAGCGCGGCGTATTACAGCCGTTATATCGCGAAAAACCTCGTGGCGGCAGGGCTTGCCGACGAAGTCGAAATTCAGGTGGCATACGCAATCGGCGTGGCAAAGCCCGTTTCGGTGTTCGTAAACAGCTACGGCACGGGCAAGGCGGACGACGAAACGCTCGTGGAAATCGTCCGCAAGGAATTCGATTTACGTCCTGCGGCGATTATTGCGGCATTGGATCTTCGGAAGCCCGTTTTCGCGGCGACGGCGGCGTACGGGCATTTCGGCAGAGCGGAGTTCGCTTGGGAGCGCACGGACAAAGCGGAAACGCTTCGGAAATATCTCCGTTAAAATAAGCGATAGAATAAGAAGTCGGCATGCGTCGCGCGGAATTTCCGCGTGACGCATTTTGTGTATTCAACGCATACATGGTATGCCAAAATGAGGTAAACGTTTCGTTTTTGCCGCGACCTCGTCGTTGCAAGGAGCGGAGCGACGAAGCAATCTCGTGGCAAGCCATAGGCTTGGCGCGGAACGCGTGTTCGAAAAACCGACTTCCGTTTCCGCCTGTCGGCGGAGATTGCCGCGGCACATTCGTGCCTCGCAATAGAGTTGTGTCAAAATGAGAGGAACATAGAATTTACTATGGCAAAAATAAGATTGTAACGAAGGAAAAATCTCTTATCCTTTATTTTTTTCGTATTTCATATCTTTTTTTATATCATTTTTTTCATTTTGACACAACTCTAATGACGGGGGGAGCTTTCTGCCCAACCTCGTCGTTGCAAGGAGCGGAGCGACGAAGCAAGCTCGTGGCAAGCCATAGGCTTGGCGCGGAACGCGTGTTTGGAAAACCGACTTCCGTTTTCGCCTGTCGGCGGAGATTGCCGCGGCACATTCGTGCCTCGCAATGACGGGGGGGAGCTTTCCGCTCCTTTTTGGGGGCGCGCCGTGCGGCGACGGGGAACGAAGAAAATTTTTCTGTAAAATAAAACCAAATAAAAAAGTGAAAAATTCGTGAAAAAACATTGACAAACGAAAAATGGAGTAGTATAATAATGCTGAACCCTTTTCGGATTCGACTTGTTACGATAGATAATTTTTCGTATAATTCGGCTGAAAAAAAGGTTCGCTTCTTAATCGTGACGTAGCACCCGTGGGCAAGAAAAAAAGGGGTAGCTACCCCTTTTCGTTTTTCTGTTAGGCTTTGCCTAACAGAAAAAACAAGACTTGTCGGCGGAATGCGTTGCGAGGCGGAAAATAAAAAAACGGAGGGTGAAAACTCAAATGAAACAATGGGCAAGAAAACTGTTGATTTTTCTTTCCTGCGTAACGCTTGGCGTAAGCTCGGCTTTCGGTTTTGTCGGTTGTAAGAAAAATAAACCGACGGATTCGAGCAGTAGCAGTAGCGGCGTTACCGAATGCACGCAGCATACGTGGAACGACGGCGAGGTGACGAAAAAAGCCACCTGTATTGCTAAGGGCGAGAAGACGTATACCTGCACGAAGTGTTCCGCGACGAAGACGGAAGAAATCGGAATCGATCCTAACGGGCACACCTACAAAGAGAGTAAAGAGGCGGCAACTTGTGTGTTGCATGGTACGACGACCTACACTTGCCAAGATTGCCAACACTCTTATTCGGAAGTAAGCGAAACGGCGAAAGGGCATGCGTTGAGCGGCTGTACATGGACGCCGAGCGTAAAGAGCTTGGGCAATTGCCAATACCAAGCGGTGGAAACGACCACCTGCCCCACCTGTAAAATAGACATTGTCCGCAATGTCGGCGAAGCTTATACGAAGCACGGGGACGCTACGGTTTCGATTACCAAAGCGGCGACTTGTAAGGAAAAAGGCACGAAGACTGTACATTGCGACACATGTAGCGAAACGGAAAGCGTAGATATCGCCATCGACGCGAACGCGCACGCTTGGGACGACGGCTCGACGAACGGCAATATAACGACGTATCATTGTACGCACGATGGCTGTTCGGCAACGAAAACGACCGTTTCCGTAAAAGAACAAGTTACGGCTACCGTTCCTGCAAGCGCGATTAAAGCGGCTGGCGAAGTCGAATTGCAGAACGCGGCAATCAAGCTTCCCGAAGAAGTGGCAAACCAGCTCGGCAACGGCAACGTTACGATGAAAGCGGACACCATGAGTGTGGAGGAATTGCCCGACGGCGTAGATAAAGCCAAGTTGCCCGAAAATGCAACCATTTTCGATTTCTCTATTTCAAATGAAAACGAGACGATTGCGACCTTTACCGAGAAAATCACCGTCACTGTTCCGTATACTTTGGAAGACGGCATGGATCCCGACGAAGTTTGCGTTTATTACATAAAAGAAGACGACGGAACGATAGTGGCAATCGAGGCGAAGTATTACGAAGTAAACGGCGAAGGTTTCGCTACTTTCGAGACGGATCACTTCTCCTTGTATACGATTGTTCGTTTGACGGCGGAACAGCGTTGCGCGGCGTACGGGCATAAGTACGAAACGAAAACCGTTGCGGCGACTTGCGGCGTCGAGGGCTACACGGTGGAAATTTGCTCCGTATGTAAAGATACGAAGCCTCGTACGAACTTTACGGCGGCATTAAAGCACGATTATGCGAAAAACGTCGTTGCGGCTACTTGCTCGGATATGGGGTATACCGTTTACACATGTAAGCATTGCCAAGATACCTATGTTTCCGATTATACGGCGAAAAAAGCGCATAGCTACGTCGATACGGTCGTTGCGCCTACCTGTACGGCAGAGGGTTATACGACGCATACCTGTTCCGAATGTCATTATTCCTATTCGGACAACAACGTGGCGGCGAAAGGACATACCTATCAAAACGGCGCATGCAGCGTTTGCGGCAAGAAAGATCCGAACGCTACCACGACCAACTTCTATTATAATATGGTAGAAAGTCTGTTTACGGCAGATACCTATTACGTCGAAATGAGCAACGTCGTCATCGACGTGGCATATACCTATTCCAACGGCGACGCGGAAACACAGAACTATAAGCTCGATTTGGCACAGTTGCAAATCGGCTTGGACGAAAAAGGACTTGTCGGCAAAGGCGAAGGTACGATTATAGGTAAACGCGTGCTTTCGGGACATACCTCGTCCGAAGAGAATATCGTAGGGCAGTTTAAGATCGTATTCCGCGACGGCAACATGTACGAATACGTGAAAGGCAATTTGAGCGCAGGCGAAGTGACGGAACAATATTACGTTTCGCCGCAATTCGTGATGCCCGAAGAAAGCGGCATGTCGATGATGACCGAAATGCTCGGCGAAATGATAGAACCGCTTACCAATCTGCTTTCTGCGCTTGGCGCGCAAGACAACAGCAAGGCAAATCAGCTTCTCGGCAAGATTATCGAATATTGCTTCGAGAAAAAGGCGACGGACGACGGTTATACGTTTACGTTGAATACGAAGCGCGTGAAAGAAGTTTATAATGCCGTAAAGAACAGCACGATTTCGCAATTGTTCGATACGGTATTCGGCGAAGGCGCGTTTGCGGCTACGCAAAGCTATCTCGTTGCTTCCGTCAACAAAACGATTCCCGTGTTCGCAAAAGAAGCGACGACGGAACTCGAAAAATGGGGCATTCCCGAAAAAGCGTTGTTTACGACGATCAACCAAATCGTCAACGCGATGATGGGCGAGGCGGCGACGGAGCAACCTTTCGATATCGAAGCTTTGTTGCAGTCGGAAGACATGAAAAACGTGACGGTTGCGCAGTTGTTGGTGGCAGCCGCTGGCGGAATGATTCCCGCAGAAACCGATTTTGCCGCACTTATCAACAATGCCGCAAGCTCGGTGAAAGACGCGAAGATTTTCGACTTTATCCCTGAAGAACAACTTCAAGCAATCGAGCAAGCCGTGGAGATGGCGGACGGCATTTTGAAGCAAGTCCCCGTCGTTCTCACGACGGATAAATCGGGCGCGGTTCTTTCCGTTTCCGTGGAAACGAAGAATTTGAAACCGATCGACAATACGGGCAAAGTCGTCGGCGAAAACGGCGTATACGAATTGTTGAACGTCACCGTTGACGGCTCTGTGAAATTCGTAATCGACGGCACGTACGCAGGCGCATACGAAGACGTCGTGAAAGCGGCGCAAAAGATCGAAACGGCGTATACGTTCGACAGCAATATCGACGGCGAAAATTTCAAGACTTTCGTAATCGAAGACAGTGTATTCCTTTGGTCGAAAGACACTTCTCGCCCTTATACGACTTATAAAGAGTATAATGCGGACGATGACGTCGAAGAAACGCACAACGGGCAGGCTTGCACGAAAAAACGTATTCTCGTGTCGAATTTGTTTAAGAAGGGTTCGAGCTACGGTAGCGGCGTTTCCGCAACGAAGGATTGCAACGGTTGGTTTATTTCGGACGAGTGCTATTGGAACGCCGGCAAGTATTGGTGCAACGCTTGGTTCGACGCAAACGGAAACATCGTGGATATTTCCGATTTGGAATACCAAGGCTCTACGGGCTACGGTTGGTATATGGAAATCGCCTACAATCCTACGACGGGCAACTACGCTTTGAGCACGCAACATAATTGGGTGCTTTCCAAAACGATCGAGGGCGAAGGTTGCTATACCGATACCAAGGTTTATAAGTGTACCGTTTGCGGCGCTTGCATGACGGAAGGCGGCTATGAAAGACATGACACGGAAGAATTTGTAGAACTTCTTCCCGGTTCTACCACTTGCGAAGACGGCGTGCTTGTCGGCTGGAAGTGCGTGGATTGCGGCAGAGTAACGAGTACGTATACGTCCGATGATCACGAATATATTACGAAAAAGCACGTTATCGAAAATACGAGCGACATGTGCGGCAATCTTACGTTCGTCTGGAGCGAATGCGCTTGCGGCAAAAAAATCAGTTGCAGCGACAGTAATTGGCGTTATGGAAACGAGCATATGTTTAGCGGCAGCAGCGAAAAAACCGTTGATGAAGAAACCCATGCAGTAATCGTGGAAACATTTGTTTGCGGCGTGAAAGGTTGCGGTTATAAAGTAACGAAAACGACGGAGTGGAAGTGGGATAAGGCGAATTGCAAAGCAACGACGAAATTCACCTATGTTTTCGGGAATAACGATTGGAAGTTCGAGTATACCGAAACGACTGCGGCGCATTCGAGCAAATCTACGTCAACGGAGGTTAGCAACGAATACGGCACGGGCTATCGCTATACGGAAACCTGTACGGTATGCGGCAAAACGTTGTCGGATTATACATGGCTTTACGATTCGTACGGCAGAGAAACCTATTATGAAGACCATCTTTCCGAGAGCGGTTACGGGTGGTATAAGGTGTTTGATAGTAATTGTCACTATACCGTATATTATCTGAACAGCGACAGTCAGTATAGCGGTACGCAGCATGTGTGGGAAAATGTTTCCTCGGACGAGTGGTCTTGTACGCAGTATAGAGAAGTAGGTTATGTTTGTAAGTGTTGTAACGAGAAGGAAGTAACGTATTATGCGCCGAACCATTTCGGTAGGTATGACGAAGACGGGCATAATTGGCATAAAGATACGGAGAGCGGAGAATGGATCTGCGATAATTGCGGAACGCACAGCCATTACGGCGTAGAGGGTATCATTTCCTTGGAAGATATGTGCACGGAAGATGCGATTAAGGTCGGATATTTCAACTTCCGCGAATGGAACATCGATTACGATCCGACGCGCGAAGAGTGTCCTATCATGGTGGATATCGTCGTGAATTACGATCCCGATCCCGACGCGACGAAAATTAAGCTTGAAAGCGAAGGACTCTTTACGAAGACGGTGACCAGCCCCGAGGACGTTTACAGCGAAATGTACGGATATAGCCACTATCGCGAAAGCGGTATCGTCACGGTAGATACGACGAAGTTGTTGGCGGCGTTGCAGGCTTTGGATAGCTCCGTTGAGGTAGAGACGATTTCCATTGTGTTTAGCGTTCGCGAACGGTTCTTGTTCGAGGATAAAAAGGACAGCGAAACGTATCAAGAATGCGCGTTGACGTTTAGCATGAAAGAATTTGCTTCCTTGTTTGCAGACTAACATAGCTGAAAACGCGTAACAGCGTTGGAACGGCGGCACAAGCGTGCCGCCGTTTTTTCGTCTTTGTTTGTCGTTGCGAGGAGCGAAGCGACGTGGTAATCTCGCGGCAAGACGTAGGCTTGGCGCGGAAACCGAGTCGGAATACATGCCTCTGCTTCCGCCTAACGGCGGAGATTGCCGCGGCACGTTCGTGCCTTGCAATGACGAAGTGTGTTTCCGCCTCTTGTTTGTCATTACGAGGAGCGAAGCGACGTGGTAATCTCGCGGCAAGGCGTAGGCTTGGCGCGGAAACCGAGTCGGAATACATGCCTACGTTTCCGCCTAACGGCGGAGATTGCCGCGGCACATTCGTGCCTCGCAATGACGAGGTGCGTTTTCGTCTTTGTTTGTCATTACGAGGAGCGAAGCGACGTGGTAATCTCGCGGCAAGGCGTAGGCTTGGCGCGGAAACCGAGTCGGAATACGTGCCTCCGTTTCCGCCTAACGGCGGAGATTGCCACGGCACGTTCGTGCCTCGCAATGACGGACGAAAAGCATTTTATGACAACTCTAATGGCGAAGTGTGTTTCCGCTCCTTGTGGTAGGCGTGTTGCTTCTTGCGTGGACGGACGAAGACGGGCTTTGTTGTCGATGATGACGGGAGGGGGATTTTTCGGCGGAAAGGGCAAACAAATCGTCTTTTCCGATATTTTTTTTCAAAAACACGGTGAAAACGCTTTCCATTTACTTGAAAATATTGTAGAATATAAGATAGCGGTAAATTGCCCGATTGCACCGTTTCGGGGCTGTTAGGCAAACGCGGCAACGAAGAAAAATAAATCTATCGGAGTTTTCTAATGGGATTGATCAAATATTTGATGAGTGGCGACGGAAGAAGAAGCTTGAAAAAGCTGGAAAAAATGGCGGATAAGGTAGAGGCGTTAGAGCCTCACTATCAAGCCATGGACGACGAAACCCTCAAAGCGCAAACGGCTGTTTTTAAGGAACGCTTACAAAAAGGCGAAACGACGGACGATATTCTCTACGACGCGTTCGCCGCGCTTCGCGAGGCGAGCAAGCGTGTTTTGGGAATGCGGCACTTCCGCGTGCAGATCATCGGCGGTATTTGCCTGCACCAAGGGCGTATTGCCGAAATGCGTACGGGCGAAGGTAAAACGCTCGTTTCCACGCTTCCTGCCTATCTCAATGCTTTGACGGGCAAGAGCGTGCATATCGTCACCGTCAACGACTATTTGGCGAAGCGCGACGCGGAATGGATGGGCAAAGTGCATAAATTCATGGGCTTGACCGTCGGCGTAGTCGTGCCCGGCATGGAGGACGACGAAAAGCGCGCCGCATACCGATGCGATATCGTATACGGCACGAATAACGAGTTCGGCTTCGACTATCTTCGCGATAATTTGAAAACCGATCTCAGCAAGATGGTACAGCGCGATTTGACGTTTGCCATCGTGGACGAGGTGGACTCCATTCTCATCGACGAGGCGAGAACGCCGCTTATCATTTCCGGCAAGGGCGAAAAGTCTTCGGATTTGTATCAGCAGGTGGATAAGCTCGTGCGGACGTTTACGGGCGGTTTCGACGACGAACTGAAAGAAGCCGAAGAAGAGAAGCTGGAAGCGTTGCGTATCGAGCGCAAGAATAAGAAGAAAAACAAGAACAAAAAAGCCTCCGTCGAGGAGCTTGCCGAGGACGAAGAAGAGGAAGAAATCGTCGATTATACGAAGATGACCTTGGAAGAGCAGGCGAACTACGAAGCGGAACAAGCGGAAAAGAAAGCGGCGGCGTTGGCGGCTTCGCCCGCGGGCAAACGCTCGTTGGCGGCGGAAAAGGATTGGGATTATATTATCAACCGCAAGGACAAAACGGTGGAACTTACCGACAGCGGCGCGAGAAAAGCGGAGCGGTTTTTCCGCATCGACAACATCGCCGAAATCGAGCACGCCGACCTTAACCATCACATTCAGCAGGCACTCAAAGCGCATAAGCTGTTTAAGCTGGGCGACGAATATATCGTCAACGACGGCGAAGTGATCATCGTGGACGAGTTTACGGGGCGTTTGATGATCGGGCGGCGTTTCTCCGACGGCTTGCATCAGGCAATCGAAGCCAAAGAGGGCGTGGAGGTGCGCAGCGAAAACAAGACGTACGCCACGGTTACTTTCCAAAACTATTTCCGTTTGTATTCCAAGCTTTCGGGCATGACGGGTACGGCAAAGACGGAAGAGGCGGAATTTAGAACGATCTATTCGTTGGACGTCGTCGAAATCCCCACGAACCGTCCCGTAAAGCGCGTGGATTTGCCCGATATGGTCTATTCGACGGCGGAGGGAAAGAAACGCGCCGTCATCAACGAGATCATGGAACGCCACGAGAGCGGACAACCGATCCTCGTCGGTACGTCGTCGGTGGAGAAGTCGGAAGAGATTTCCCGTTTGTTGAAGAAGAACGGCGTAAAGCATAACATTTTGAACGCGAAGAACCACGAACGCGAGGCGGAAATCGTCGCGCAGGCAGGGCGTTTCGGCGCGGTGACAATCTCTACCAATATGGCAGGGCGCGGCACGGATATTTTGCTCGGCGGCAACGCGGAGTATCTCGCCAAGAAGCGTTTGCGCGAAGAGGGCGCGGAAAAAGAGGATATCGAGCTGGCAACGAGCACGTATATCACCGACGTCAGCGAGGAAATTCAGGCTCTTCGCGAGCGGTATTTGAAGGTATACGAGCATTATAAAAAGGAAACGGACGAGGAAAAAGAGAAAGTTATAAAAGCGGGCGGACTTTGCATTATCGGTACGGAGCGGCACGAATCCCGTCGTATCGACAATCAGCTGCGCGGACGCGCCGGACGGCAAGGCGATATCGGTATGTCCGTATTCTTCCTTTCCTTGGAGGACGATCTCGTTATGCGCTTCGGCGGCGAACGCATGAAGTCGCTGTATAATTTCTTTAAGATCGACGAGGACACTTGCCTGCAATCGCGTATGCTTTCGCGCGGCATCGAAAACGCGCAGAAGAACATCGAGGGCAGAAACTTCGGTATTCGTAAAAACGTCTTGCAGTACGACGACGTCATGAACAAGCAACGCTTGGTTATGTACGAGGAACGCATGAACGTGTTGAAAGGCGCGGACGTGCACGCGCAGGTATTGAAATATATCCCCGATTATGTTGCGGAAACGTTGGCGGCGGCGGTGAACGTCGAGGACATGCCGGAGCTTTGGAACGCGGAGGAATTGAACGCCGCTTTGGAAGCGAAAGTATTGCCCGAAGGCACGAACTACGTCACGCCCGAGCGGTTGACGAAGTGGGATTACGCGCTCGCGCTGAAAAAGATTTCGGGTAAGGTCGAAAAAGAGTACGAAAAGAAAATCGCGGCGCTCGTCGAAGTCGGCGTGAACTTCGCCAATATCGAACGGCAAGTGTTGCTTATGACGGTGGATAGAAACTGGATAGACCATATCGACGCCATGGATCAGCTTCGCAAAGGGATTACCCTGCGCGCGTACGGGCAGTTAGATCCCGTCATCGCGTATAAGCAAGAGGGCTTCGAGATGTTCGACGAAATGATCGCGCGTATTCAGCGTTCCGTCATCAGCGTGTTGTTGAAGGTAAAAATTGATGTACGTCCCGCGCCGCAACCGAACGCTTCGGCTGCCGCAAATTCCCCTTCGGCAAGACCTGCCGCCGCGCCTGCGACGCCGATCGCGACGCAACAAGCGACTGCGCGCCGTCCTTTCCGTCGGCAAATGCCTTCGCCTCTTTCGAGCATGGCTTCGCATAGAAACGAAAATGCCGAAAACACGGATAAGGAAAACCAAAAATCGGAGTAATTAAAAAAGTTTTATGTTCAAAGCAGACGATTACAGATTGAAAATTCAAGGTATGCGCGAAGTGCTTTCCGAGGCGGAGTACGCCTTGGATATCGAGCATTTGCGCCCTCGCCTTGCCGAGCTGGAACGGGAGCAGGAAAACCCCGAAGTTTGGCAGGACTTGGAAAAGTCTACCAAAATCGGCAGGGAGATCGCAGGTATTCGCAACAAGATCGCCGCTTATGAAAAGGGGGCGAACGCCCTTTCCGACGCCGAGGACGTGGTGGAGCTTATCGAAGAGACCGAGGACGAGAGTTTGATCGCGGAGCTGGACGAGATGCTTTCCGTCGCGGAAAAGGACATCGAGGATATGCGCATTCGCGCCATTTTGAAAGGACCGTACGACAACCACAACGCCATGCTTTCTCTGCATGCCGGCGCAGGCGGTACGGAGGCTTGCGATTGGTGCCAAATGCTCTATCGTATGTATTGCCGCTATTGCGAAAAACGCGGTTTTAAGGTGTACGAATTAGACCGAGAAGCGGGGGACGGCGCAGGCTTTAAGAGCGTCGATTTTCGCGTGGAAGGCGAGAACGCGTACGGGTATTTGAAGGCGGAAATGGGCGTGCACCGCTTGGTGCGTATTTCTCCGTTCGACGCCAACAAACGTCGGCAAACCTCCTTTTGCTCCTTGGAGGTCATGCCCGAAGTCGAGGACGACAACGAAGTGGAGATCAACGACGACGATATTCGTATCGACATTTACCATTCGGGCGGCGCAGGCGGACAAAACGTCAATAAAGTGGCTTCCGCCGTTCGTATCACGCACTTCCCGACGGGGATCGTCGTACAGTGCCAAAACGAGCGTTCGCAATTGCAAAATAAAGCCATGTGCTTTAACATGTTGCGTTCCAAGCTGTTGGAGAAGAAGATAGAACAGCGTTTGGCGGAGGCTGCCGCCATGAAAGGCGACGTGAAAAAGATCGAATGGGGCGCGCAGATCCGCTCGTACGTGTTCTGCCCGTATACCTTGGCGAAAGATCATCGCACGGGCTATGAAAAAGGCGATATTCAAGCGGTTATGGACGGCGATATTCACGGTTTTATCATCGATTATTTGAAAAAATCCTAAAAGGGTGCGGCGGCGACAGCCGCCGTTTTTCGGAGTGATATGTACTATTCAAAAGCGGACGTCGCAAAGGCAGAACCCGTTATTTTGGGCATCGAATCTTCTTGCGACGAAACGGCAGCCGCGGTTATTCGCGGCAGAAAAATTTTATCCGACGAAATTGCCTCTTCGGCAACTGTGCAGGCGCAGTTCGGCGGCGTCGTGCCCGAAATCGCTTCGCGCGCGCATACCGACGCGATCGCCGATGTGGTGGAACGAGCCGTGAAAAACGCCGGGATAACCTATGCGGATATCGACGCCGTCGCCGTTACGTACGGGGCAGGGCTGCTCGGCGCGTTGCTCGTCGGCGTTTCTTTCGCGAAAGCGTTTGCTTACGCGCTGAAAAAACCGCTGATTGCCGTCAACCATATACGGGGGCATCTTGCCGCGGCGTACTTGGACGAGCCGTCCTTAAAGCCGCCCTTCGTCACGCTGTTGGCAAGCGGCGGACATACGGCGATATTGCACGCGAAGTCGGAGGCGGAGTTCGAGATACTCGGCGCGACGTTGGACGATGCCGCAGGCGAGGCGTTCGATAAAGTGGCGCGCGTTTTAGGACTTGCCTATCCCGGCGGTCCGAATATCGAGCGTACGGCGGCGACGGGTACAGCCGATATTCCCATGCCGAAAATGTTGAAAGGGGGCGGCGGATATAACTTTTCGTATAGCGGCTTGAAAACCGCCGTCATCAATTATTGCCACACGAAAGAGCAGAAAAACGAGCCGTATTCCAAGGCGGACGTGGCGGCTTCTTTTCAAGCGGCAGCCGTGGACGTCTTGGTGGAAAAAACGGTGCAGGCGGCTTTGGAAAAGGGGGTAAGCACGGTGACGGCAGGCGGCGGCGTCGTGGCGAACGGCTATTTGCGGCGTACCCTTGCGGCGGCTTGCGAAAAGAACGGCTTGCGATTGGTGTTGCCCGAAAAACGGTATTGTACGGATAACGCCGCGATGATCGCTTCCGAAGGTTTGGTGCAGTTCCGCTTGGGGAATTTTGCCGATAAGGAGCTGACGGCAAAGGCTTCGATCCCTTTGGCGGCTACGCTGGAAACGGTGCAGAGCCGTGCGCGAAACGCGGCGAATAGGTGAAGCGATGGAACACGTTTTGGAATTTTTTAAGCATGCTTTAGAGGATACGTTGCCGCTTTTGCCTTGGATATTGCTCATGTACGTTTTAATCGAGCTTTTGGAAAGCAAAACGGACTTGCGGCGAATGAATCGTTTCGGCGCGAAGCACGGACCTTTGCTCGGCGCGGCGACGGGTTTGATCCCGCAATGCGGCTTTTCCGTCATGGCGGCGAAGTTGTATGAACAGCGGTATATCACGGTCGGCACGTTGCTTGCCATTTTCATGGCGACGAGCGACGAGGCGTTCATCATTATGCTGTCTTCGGGGACGGGGGCGAAATGGGTGTTGCCCATGCTCGCGATGAAAATTCTCGTCGGTGTGGCGGTGGGCTACGGCACGGACTTTTTTATGCGGCTCATCGGGCGTAAACAGGTTTGCGCGGTGATGCCGAATACGGAAAACGGCGAAATTTTCACCGTGCACGAATTGTTTATTCGGCGTTACGAAGAGGAGAACGAGGTCGAGGCGAATTGTTCTTGCGGACGTTCGCACAGCGGCGAATCGCCTTGGAAAAATTATTTGCTGTACCCGTTGTTGCATACTTTGAAAGTGGCGGCGTTTATCTTCCTCGTCAATTTTGCTTTGACGGCGATTATTCATTCGGTCGGGGAGGACGTTTTTGCGGCGTTTATGCACAAAAATCGTTTTTTGCAACCGTTTATCGCCTGCGCCGTCGGGTTGATTCCCAATTGCGCTTCGAGCGTGGTGATTACGGAAACTTTTTTGGGCGGCGGCATTACGTTCGGTTCGTGCGTGGCAGGTTTATGCGCCAATGCCGGCATGGGGTTCGTGGTGCTTTTGAAAAACGTACGGCAATGGAAACGCAACGTTTTGTTGATCGTCGCGTGCTATTGTCTGTCCGTCGTCGTGGGGTTGCTACTGAATATCGCGCCGATTTTGGCGTAAAAGGTAAAAATATCGAA
The DNA here is from genome assembly GCA_964459515.1 of uncultured Clostridia bacterium. Classification (GTDB taxonomy): domain Bacteria; phylum Bacillota; class Clostridia; order Christensenellales; family Borkfalkiaceae; genus Scatosoma. The sequence continues at coordinate 13,639 of CAYWML010000021.1, forward strand.
AAATCCCGTTTAATCGACGGGGTTTTTGTGGTATAAACAAATAGACGGCGCAGACTTTCGCGCCGCGAAAAGGGGTTCGGAGGCGGAACAATGGAAGAAGTAACTTTGCTGGAAAAAAGCGAAAACGGCTTAAAAATCGCGTTGCGCGGCGATATAGACTTGGGCAACGCCGAAAATTTTTACGAGGCGGTGATGGCGGAATATCGCGTTTGCCCTGCCGACGTGACGTTCGAATGCGCGTCGCTCGATTTTATCGACAGCACGACGCTCGGCACGTTCGTGAAAATTTTGAAATCGGTGAAGCAGGACGGACACGTTATGAAGCTCGTCGATTTACAGCCGAAAATCAAGAAACTGTTTCTCATTTGCGCGTTGGATTCGATTATGGAGATAGCCTGATATGGATACGTTTTCGGTAGAATTGCCGCTTACGGGCGAATATTTAACGACGGTGCGCTTGACGACGGGCGGACTTTGTTCCCTCGTCGGCTTTGACGTGGACTTGGCGGAAGATTATAAAGTCTGCGTAACGGAAAGCCTTTTAATCTTGAAGCGGAACGGCTTCTCTACGGCGAGGCTTGCCTTTCGCGCGGGCGAATCGCTGGCTTGCCGCGTGATCGGCGGCGAGATCGGCGGAGAGCGGACGGAGTGCATGGAGGACGAGATATCGAGGGCGCTTCTGTCGGCGTTGCTCGGCAAAGTCGATTTGAAAACGGACGCCGACGGGCGCGTAACGGAAATTTATTTTGAAGGCTGACCATGACGGACGAATACATCAACGAGCTGTTCAGGCGGTATAAGGAAACGGGCGACGTGCATATTCGCAACGAGATCGTCGAAAAATACTTATACATAGCCGACATTCTCGCCAAAAAATTTATAGGGCGCGGCGTGGAATACGACGATTTGAAGCAGGTGGCTTCGCTCGCGTTGCTACGCGGCGTAGACCGTTTCGATCCGTCGCTCGGTATGCAGTTCACCACCTTTATCACGCCGACGATCACGGGGGAAATCAAGAATTATTTTCGCGATAAATCGCGCCTCGTCAAATTGCCGCGGCGGCTTAGCGAGAACGCCGTGCAGATACGTTCCTATTCGCAGGAGTACGAAGCGAAAAACGGCGTGAAACCGAACGTGAAGCAAATTTCCGACACGCTGGGGCTGTCCGAAGAAGACGTCGTGCGCGCTTTGGAAATCGGCGGAACGCTTTCCTTGGACGGCATGGCGGCGAACGACGGCGAAGAGGAGGACAATCGCTCTTTGTACGCATTGCTTTCCGACGGAGAGGATAAGTACGAGAATTTTGAAGTGCGAGAAACGCTTCGCGCCGCCATGCGCGATTTTTCGGATACGGAACGGGCGTTGATCGAATATCGCTACGCGGAAGAACTTTCGCAAAGCGAAACGGCGAAGCGGCTCGGCGTATCGCAGATGTTCGTTTCGCGTATGGAACGGAAGCTGTTGTCGCGTTTGAAGGAAAGCTTGAAAGATTCGGTTTAAGGAGGCAAGTATGCGTTTCAAAGTGAAAAATTGCGACGAATTGCAGCTTGCGTTGGACGCGCTTTGCCGATATTTGCGGGATCGACAAGTTTCGCAGGAACGGATTTTCGATAGCCGCGTGGTCGCGTGCGAGTTGATCGGGAACGTATTGCGGCACGCCGAAGGGGAAGCGGAGCTGCAAAGCGTGGTGCAAAACGGCTATATCGAGTTGACGGTGGCGTCCGATACGGCTTGCGCGTTGCCGCAGAAAATCGAATGCGCGGACGTATACGCCGAGCACGGGCGCGGCTTATACTTGGTGGAACAGCTCAGCGAACGCATGACGGTGGAGACAAACGCGATAAAAGTGTTGCTGCATTGTTTATAATAGAAATATATTTGTCCTTGCCGCGGCGCGTTTGCGCCGTGGCAAGGACAAAAGCGTATTTTACGGAAGAAACGCGAAACACAGCCGAAAATCCTTGAAAAAAAAATAATTTTGCTGTATAATGTGTTGTGTAGCAACAGAAACGTGCTTAATGCGCGATAAGGAGAATTATGTCCGAATTAGAAAAAATCATTGCGGAACTTCGGAAAAATTTGGGGCTTTCCGTGCGATATTACGTGGAAAACGCAAGGGCGAAGGACGTGCCCGCTTGCGATTTTTCCTTCGAGGGGGTTGCCGACGACGGACAGCATACCTATTTCCGCTTCTTGCATAAAAATACGGGCTACGTCGGCGTGCTCGACGGGGCGACGGCTACGGAGCGGAATTACGCCGCTTTGTTGCCTTCGTATATCGAAAGCTTTGCGGAAAAGGAAGGCGAATGGACGAAAACAGAGTTTTTAAGGCGTATTTTGCGCGGCGAATGTTCTTCGATGAGCGTTTATAAATACATGTCGAAGTATTCTTTGCGCGGTATGCCGTGTTTCGTCGTTTCGTTGCGCGTTCCGCGATTGTTGAAAGAAACGCTCGCCGTTTTGGAACAGTACGGCGGCAACAGTCTGGACACCGCGCTTCCTATGCAGGAGGACGGTTGCGTGCTCGTCAAATTCTTGCGCAAGGAGGACGGCGAGTATCGTTCTTCCATCGATTACGCAGAATATTTGGTGCAGATTTTGAAAGAAGAGCTAGGCATAGACGTTTTGGCAGGCGTGGGCGCGACGGTGGGAGATTTGAAAGACGTCGGAACGTCGTACGTCGGGGCGGAGAACGCTTTAAGGTACGCCGACGTGTTCGATGCGGCAGGCAACGTGCATTCCTATCGGGAGTTTTTGCTGGTGAAGCTTTTGGACGATTTGCCCGAGAGCCGCTTGGCAGAGTATCTTTCGGAGTTGTTCGAAACGAGCTTGAAAGAGGTTTTCGACGACGAAGAAATGTTGCGTACGGCGGAAACGTTCTTGCAATGCAGCCTGAACGTCAGCGAAACTTCGCGCAATCTGTATATGCACCGCAATACGCTGCTATATCGCTTGGATAAGATCGAAAAGACGACGGGATTGAATATTCGTTCCTTTTCCGACGCCGTTTCTTTTCGCGTGTTGACGATTTTGCATAAATTGTCGAAAAAATAAGCGTTGCGCGTACGGCGTTTTACGCCGCACGGCGGACGAATACGGGAGGGAAAAATGCGTAGTAAACGAAATAAAGAGCAATTCAACGCGACCATGCCCCGTGGGGAGGAGAAGCAAGCAAAGCGCAAACGCTTTTGGTTGCGCGCGGTTTTCGCGGTGGCTTTGGCTGGCGTGTCGTTCGTAAGCGGCGCGCTCGTGTTTTGGTTCTCGCTCGACGGCGGTATGCGAAAACTTATTCGCGTGAAAGATACGATCGACGGCAAATACTATTACGAAATCGACGACGATACGTTTTACGACGCGCTGTTTTCCGCCGTCAACGACGATTTGTTGGATAATTATTCTTCGTATATGACGGCGGATACGTACCTCGCGGCGCAGGGGGAATTGAACGGTTCGCGCAGCGGTATCGGCTTGGTGTTTTCCACCGTTGACGAGCAAGGCAATAACAGAATGAAAATCGTGCGCGTTTGCGGCAATTCCCCGTCGGAACGTAGCGGAATTACGACAGGAGAGAGCGTAATCGGCTTCGGTTTATCGGAGGACGAGTTGACGGAAAGTCGAGCGTTTGACGAGCTTTCGGCGTTTTTATCGGCGCGCGCGACGGGCGAAAACTTTTTCTTGCAGATAGAGAACGGCGAGGAGAGCCGCGTCGTAGCTTTGGCAAAAGAGGAATACGTGGAAAATTACGTGTTTTATCGCAGCTCGACGACGGCGTACGGCTTTATCGGCGACGACGCGTTGACGCCGACTTCGGTCGGAACGTCGCTTTCCTGTTTGGACGACGATACCGCGTATATACGGTTGGTGCAATTCGGCGGCGTTGCGGCGGAGGCGTTCGACAAAGCCATGGCAATATTCGATGCGGAGGGGAAGAAAAACTTGGTGTTGGATTTGCGCGATAACGGCGGCGGCTATTTAGACGTGATGCAGGATATAGCCGGATATTTTTGCAAAGGCACGTCGGGCAGACCGACGGTGGCGATTGCCGATTACGGCGAGAAACAGCAAACGTTTAAGGCGAAAAAGAACGTATACGATAAATATTTTTCGTCCGATAGCCGCATTTGCGTACTCGCAAACGAGGGAACGGCGTCCGCTTCGGAATGCCTTATGGGGTGTATGCTGGATTACGGCGCGACGAGTTACGCCGATATATGCTTGACGGAGGTCGACGGCGTAGCCAAAACGTACGGCAAGGGCATCATGCAGACGACCTATTATTTAGGCTTGCGGAAAGACGCGTTAAAGTTGACGACGGCGGAGATAAAGTGGCCCTACGGCAACAGCATTCACGGGCGCGGTATTCTTGCCGAGGACGGCGCGAAAACCGTCGCTTTTAACGACGAGGGGGATTGCGAGTTGCAAACGGCAATAGCCGCCTTGTTCGCAAAGTAGATTTTATCGCCGTTTCCCTGCCCCGTAAGGGCGAAAGGACATTTTGGGGAAAAATCGCGGCGGAGAGCGGCGTTTTGCACCGACTTTATCGTGCAATCCGCGTAAATTTCTTTCTTTTTTTGTCCCCGAACTGCTAAAATTAAAAAAAATCGTGAAAAAATTAAAAATATTTCCCTCTAAGTATTGACATGAGAACGGAAAAGTGTTATAATACAAGAAAATGAATCGTTTTATGCTCTTTTGCGTTTCGCGCGGGAGCGGAACAAAAATTCAAATATTTTTTCAGGAGATTTGTTATGAGCAAAGACAAAACCCAACCTCAGAAAAAGAACGTCGGACATCGTATTTTTGCGTTGATCCTGCTTGCCGTCAGCGTAGCGTCGCTCTTCTTGCCGATCCATACGTTGACTTTCGCGGATAATGCGTTCGGTACGGAAAATCAAACGCTTATCAAAGCTTTGACGGCAAGATTCGAAAACGGATTTTCGCCTTTCATTGCGAAAGGTTCGTCCATCGCTGTTTTGTACGGCGTATTCTTCTACGCTTTGATTGCGTTGCTTGCCGTTTCCGCGATTGCTTGTATCGTGGCGATTTTCACGAAGAAAGCGCCGGCTATCGTGCGTTTTGCGTGTGGCTTGCTTTGCGTAGGCTTTGCTATGTATACGCTTGCTTTCTATCTTTTTACGCATTACTTGCATGAGATCCCCACGATGGATGTTGAAGTAACTTACGACATCGTCGCGATTGCATTGACGGCGGTTTTCGCAATCCTCTATTTCGTGCTCGCGCTTGCTAAAAACGGAAAGAAAGCTTGGCTTTCGTTGTTGCACCTGTTGCTTACGTTGGTTTATACCGCGGCAATCGCAATCGTCTTCGTAAAAGACGGTTCGGCGGCGAGCAACGCGTTGGACGCAGTTTCCGCAGGTAAAGCTTTGGCTATCGGCGTCGTCGTATGGGTTGTCATCAACGCATTGCTTTCCGTACATTGTTTGAAAAACGGAAAGCACGGTTCGGTCGTTCGTTCGATTATTTCGTTTGTCGCTTTGCTTTGCCTTGCTTACGCGGTTTCTAAGATGGAAGGCGGTAAGCACTTCATCTGGATCGGCGTAGCGGCTCTTGCGGTCGTTTTGCAGTTCGTTATCGTGATTTCCCGTTCCGAAAAGCAACACAAGAAAGCGTTGAAGATTACGGAAGAAGAAATTCATCAGAGCTTCACGACGGAGCAATATGCGGAAGCCGAAGAGTACAAGGGCGGCCCTGTTGCCGGCGTTGTGAAAGCGGCGGAAGTTAATCCGAGCGATTTGGCGTATAAGACCAAGCAGAAAGCGTACACCGCAGGTTACGATTTCTTCAACTGCAAGAGTTACGATCCTTTCATCGCTATGCTCGACGAGGCGGAAAGAAGAGAATTTACCGAATTGTTCATTCTCGGTTGGAAAGGCGTTATGCCCGAAATCCCCGAATACGTTGTCGGCGGCGACAATAAAGACTTCTTCCAGAAGCTGTTTATCTACCTCGGACAATACAGAGATAGAATTTCCTCGAAGCTTCTTTCTAAGATTTATCAGTTCTCTACGAAGCAGATGTTCTAAGCTTCTTGAGCGATTTCTCTTGAAATGTAAAGAACCGACTTTTGTCGGTTCTTTTTCGTGGTAAAATATGCGATATATAGGAGAATATTTATTCCGCATTCTCGAAAAGGCGGTACGTTTTCTCTTGAAAAAAACGTCGGGGTGTGTTATAATACAGACATGTTGGAAGAGTTGTTGAAAAAAGAAACGCAGGTGCTTTTGGCGGTACTTGCGGCGTGCGTGGTTCTTTCTCTATTCGTCGCGCTTTGGGGGCATAGGCGGCGATTGCGTATCGAACGGGCAGTCAAACGGCTGTCTACGGGGGAACGGACAATCACGCCGAAGAAATTTTTGGCGTTGCGCGGCAAACGCTTGAAGGGAGAAGGGCGGCGATTGTACGCCGAAACGTTGGAGTTCGCCGGGGTGTATATTCTTTATAATAAAAAGAAAAATAAGTATTACGTCGGGCAAGCCGAACGAGTTTTGCAACGCGTAAACAATCATTTTACGGGCAAGGGCAACGGCGACGTGTATGCCGATTATAAATACGGCGATAAGTTCGTCATTCGCATGATCGCGCTGAAAGGGAGCGGCTATAAAACACTGAACGCTTTGGAACGGCATGAAATACAGGCTTACGACGCGTTCGCTTCGGGGTACAATAAAACGCGCGGCAATCGTTGAAAAAAGGAGAATGGGCATGGAACAAAAGGAAATCGAAGGGATACTCGAAGAACAACGGCGGTATTTTGCCACGGGCGAAACGCTGTCCGTCGCGTTTCGAAAACGGACGTTGCAAACGCTGTATGCCGCCGTGCAAACGCGAGAAACGGAAATCGCCGCCGCTTTGCGCGCCGATTTGGGCAAGAGCGCGACGGAAAGCTATATGTGCGAAATCGGTATGTGCCTTTCGGAAATTCGTTATCTTATCAAACACTTGCGCCGTTTCGCCCGTAAAAAGCGCGTGCATACGCCGTTGGCACAGTTTGCGGCGAAAAGCTACGTATTGCCTTGTCCCTACGGCAATACGCTGATCATGAGCCCGTGGAACTATCCCTTTCTGTTGTCGATAGAACCGCTTGCCGACGCGCTTGCTGCAGGAAATACGGTCGTCTTAAAACCGAGCGCGTACGCGCCGCGCACGAGCGAACTTCTCGCCGATATGCTCGCTTCGTCGTTCCCGACGAAATACGTGACGGCGGTGACGGGCGGCCGCGCGGAGAACGCTTGCCTTTTGGAACAGTCCTTCGATTTCGTGTTTTTTACGGGTAGTCAAGCCGTCGGGAAAGAGGTGTTACGCCACACGGCGGAACGCCTTACGCCTGCCGTTTTGGAATTGGGCGGAAAAAGCCCTTGTATCGTGGACGAAACCGCGAAGTTGCCCTTGGCGGCGAAACGTATCGTTTTCGGGAAATTTTTGAATTGCGGACAGACTTGCGTTGCGCCCGATTACGTGCTGTGTCACGCTTCGGTGAAGGAAGAGCTTTTGCAAGAAATACGCAGGCAGGTATGCGTTCAATACGGAAAAGAGCCTTTGAAAAATCTCGATTACGGAAAAATCGTCAACGAGAAGCATTTTGAACGCCTTTGCGGACTTATCGACGAAACGAAAATAGCGTTCGGTGGGGGCAGGGACGCGTTGAAGCTGCAAATCGAACCGACGGTGCTCGACGGCGTAGAGCTTTCGGACGCCGTTATGCAGGAAGAAATTTTCGGGCCGATTTTGCCGATTTTGACGTATGAAAATTTCGAGGAGGCGTACGCGCTCGTAGAACGTATGCAAAAGCCGCTTGCGCTATACCTATTCTCGGAAAATCGCCGTCGCATAAAAGAGGTAACGCGGCGATTGCGCTACGGCGGCGGTTGTATCAACGATACCGTCATTCACCTTGCTTCCAGCGAACTCGGCTTCGGCGGCGTGGGCGAGAGCGGCATGGGCGCGTACCACGGAAAAACGGGCTTCGATACTTTTTCCCATAAAAAGAGTATCGTCGATAAAAAGACGTTCGTCGACATGCCGATACGCTATCAGCCGTATAAAAAAGGATTTTTTGCGTGGTTGTTGCGCATCTTTATGCGATAGAGGGCGCGCTTGCGCGACA
>CAYWML010000022.1:0-21510 GCA_964459515.1 uncultured Clostridia bacterium
AGGTCATGGCGCGGCGGGGTGAGGACACCCTGCGCTATGGACCCCTGAAGCCCAAGGGCTTGCGGAACCCGAAAACAGGGAAAACGCCCTATGCGGTCATTCAGCTCCGCAAGGACAACGCGCAGGGGAGCGTGTATAATCTGGTGGGCTTTCAGACCCACCTGAAATGGCCGGAGCAGAAGCGGGTCTTTACCATGATTCCCGCTTTGCGGAACGCGGAATTTTTGCGCTACGGCGTGATGCACCGAAATACGTTTATTCAGTCACCGAATGTTTTGAAACGCGATTTTTCGGTTAAGAATAACGGGAACGTTTTTTTTGCAGGACAAATTACGGGCGTAGAGGGGTATGTCGAAAGCGCGGCGAGCGGACTTTTGGCGGCGATACATTTAACGGACAAATTGCATAAACGTGCAGGGCATGTATTTGACGAACGCACGATTTGCGGCGCGTTGGAAACCCACGTTTCCACGCCGACGAAAGATTTTCAGCCGATGAATGCCAACTTCGGCATACTTGCTCCGTTGCCTGTGCGGATTAAGGATAAAAAAGAACGCTATCGACGGCTTGCCGAACGCGCGCTTGCGGCGGTACGGGAAGAAATCGAGAAACAAAAAGGAGAATAGCATGGAGTTTAGAGGAACGACGATTTGCGCGGTAAAGCGAAACGGCGTGACGGCGATTGCCGGCGACGGACAAGTGACGATGGGCGAATCGGTCATATTCAAAAATACGGCGGTGAAAGTTCGCCGCATATTCGGCGGAAAAGTCATTTTGGGCTTTGCGGGTTCGGTGACGGACGCATTTGCTTTGACGGAACGCTTCGAGGGGATGCTGAATAAGTTCGGCGGCAATCTCATGCGTTCGGCAGTGGAGCTTGCGGAGCTTTGGCGTAGCGATAAAATCGGCAGAAAGCTGGACGCGATGATGATCACGGCGGACGAAAGCACGTTGTTGATTCTTTCGGGAACGGGCGAAGTGATCGAGCCGGACGAGGGCGTATGCGCTATCGGCAGCGGCGGCAATTACGCGCTTGCGGCGGCGCGCGCGCTGTATCAGGAAACCGACTACGACGCGGAGACGATCGCGCGTAAGGCGTTGAAAATTGCTTCGGAAATTTGCGTGTTCACCAACGATAACATTCGTTGCGAGGTGGTGGGCGAAGCCGCCGTATCGACGAAAAAAACGCGTAAAACGACGAAAAAGGAGGCGTAAGCATGGATTTATCTCCGAAACAGATCGTAAACAAGCTGGATAAATATATCATCGGGCAGGAAGAAGCGAAAAAAGCGGTGGCAATCGCTTTGCGTAATCGGTACAGACGGGCGCAGCTTCCGCCGGAAATCCGCGAGGAAATCACGCCGAAAAACATCATCATGAAAGGACCTACGGGCGTGGGAAAAACGGAGATCGCTCGCCGCCTTGCCAAATTGGTGAAAGCGCCTTTTGTCAAGGTGGAAGCGACGAAATATACCGAAGTAGGCTATGTCGGTAAGGACGTCGAGGGCATGATTCGCGATTTGGCGGAGTGCGCGTACCGATTGGTGAAATCGGAAAAGGAAGAAGAGGTGAAAGCGCGCGCGACGGCAATGGCGGAAAAGCGTATCGTACGCGCGCTCGCGGAAGCGAAGAAAGACGAAAAGGGCGATTTGGCGCAGGACGTGTTCGAGGCTCGCCTTTTGGACGGGCTTCGCAAGGGGCAGTACGACGGAGCTTTGATCGAAATGGACGTCGTGGATATGCCGCAAACCATGGAGCTCGGACCGGGCGGCGCGGCAATTTCCATCGGCAGCATTTTCGGCGATATACTTCCGAAAAAGACGAAAAAACGCCGCTTTGCCGTACGGGAGGCTTTTCAAATCGCACTCGGCGAAGAATCGGATAAACTTGTGGACGAGGACGCGATTAAGGCGGAGGCTGTCTATCGCGCGGAAAACGACGGCATCGTGTTCATCGACGAGATTGATAAAATCGCAGGCAAAGGCAATCGCGGCGGCGCGGACGTTTCGCGCGAGGGCGTGCAACGGGATATTTTGCCGATCGTCGAAGGAAGCACGGTCGTGACGAAATACGGCGCGATTAAGACGGATTTTATACTCTTTATTGCGGCAGGTGCGTTTCACGTTGCGGCGGTGGAAGATCTTATTCCCGAATTGCAAGGGCGTTTCCCCGTTTCCGTAGAGCTGCACAGCTTGACGAAAGAGGATTTTATTCGTATCCTGTCGGAAACGGAAAATTCGCTTACCTTCCAATACGGGAAGCTGCTCGGCGTGGATAACATCGATTTGCAGTTCGACGAGGGCGCGATCGAGCGGATTGCCGAAGTGTCGGTAGAGCTGAATTTGACGTCCGAGGACATCGGCGCAAGACGGTTGCATACCGTCATGGAATATCTTTTGGAGGATATTTCCTTTAATGCAGGCGGCGATTATCCCATGTTTACTTTGCATATCGACCGCAAATACGTGGACGAGCATTTGCAACGGCTGACGGGTGATAGAAATTTGAAGAAGTACGTCTTGTAACAGCCTGTTTTAGCGGATAAGCGGCAACTTATCGGCGCGAACGAAAAATAACGAAAAAGGAAGAAAACATGATCAACATTCCCAAGGGCACGAAAGACGTTCTGCCCGTCGATTCTTATAAATGGCAATACGTGGAAAGCGTGGCGCGCGACGTGGCGCGTCTGTTCTGCTTGAAAGAAATTCGTACGCCCGTGTTTGAACATACCGAGCTGTTTCAGCGCGGCGTGGGCGATACTTCGGATATCGTGACGAAGGAAATGTATACCTTTAAGGATAAAGGCGATCGTTCGATTACGCTGAAACCCGAAGGTACGGCAGGGGCGGTGCGTTCGTTCGTCGAAAACGGCATGTACAGCGGCGTATTGCCCGTAAAAATGTACTATATCACGCCGGCTTTCCGTTACGAACGTCCGCAGGCAGGGCGTCTGCGCGAGTTTCACCAATTCGGCGTGGAGTTGTTCGGTTCGAAAAGCGCGCAAACGGACGCCGAGGCAATTTTGCTTGCCGATACGCTGTTGAAACGGCTCGGCTTGCAGGTGAAGCTGTACATCAATTCCATCGGTTGTCCCGCTTGTCGCGCCGCGTATAATCGCGCTTTGAAAGCTTTTTTCGAGCCGCACTTGGACGAGCTTTGCTACGATTGCAAAAATCGTTTCGAGAAAAACCCCTTGCGGCTTTTGGATTGCAAGGAAGAAGTTTGCAAAAAAATCAACGCCGACGCGCCGTCGATTTTGGACTATCTTTGCGAAGAGTGTCGCGCGCATTTTGAAGAGGTGCAGGGTTGCTTGCAAAGCGCAGGCGTGGCGTATGCGATCTCACCGCGGATCGTGCGCGGCTTGGACTATTACACACGGACGGTATTCGAGTTCGTGGCGGATGGCATCGGCGCGCAAGGCACGGTTTGCGCAGGGGGCAGATACGACGGCTTGATTGCGGAGTTGGGCGGCAATCCCACGCCTGCCGTGGGCTTTGCGGCAGGGATCGAGCGGCTGTTGATCGTCATGGAGCAAACGGGCGTACAAATTCCGTTGTCGGAAACGCCTGCGGTGTACGTTGCCGGCATGAACGCCGCTTGCCGTCGGAAAGCTTTCGAGATTGCTTCTGCGCTTCGCTCGCACGGAATTATCGCGGAGATCGACGAAATGGAACGTTCGGTAAAGGCGCAGTTCAAGTACGCGGACAAAATCGGCGCGCGCTACGTGGCGGTTATCGGCGATACGGAGCTGGATTGCGGCGAAATGCGCGTGAAGTGCATGGCTACGGGCGAAAGCGAGAACGTGCCGTTTGCCGCGGCTGTGGAATATTTTTCAGGGAAATAAGCGAAACTGTATACGGAGGAAGAAAATATGGTAAAATATGTAAATGCAGAGAGTTTAGAGGAATTGTTGACGGCGACGAAGCAGACGGTATTTTGCGATTTTTGGGCGAGTTGGTGCGGACCTTGCCGCATGCTTGCGCCGATTTACGAAGACGTATCGGATAAGTACGAGGATAAAGCGGTGTTCGTGAAGATCGACATCGACGAAGAGGATAGCGAAGCGGCGGCAGTTAAGTACGGGATTACGTCGATACCGCACGTAATGGCGTTTAAGAACGGGCAAGCGGTGGACGGCAGTTTGGGTTTCGTGCCGCAGGAAGCTTTGGAAGCATTCGTTGAGAAGAATTTATAAACGCATAGTAAGCTGACGGCGGCACGTGGTACGTGCCGCCGTCAGCCTGTTCTTCGTCTTGCCTTGTCATGGAGCGGAGTCTGCCGCGGAAGAAACGCTCCCGTTTTGCTTCGTTCGTCATTACGAGGAGCGAAGCGACGTGGTAATCTCGTGGCGAGCCTACGGCTTGCCGCGGAACGCGTGTTCGGAATACCTGCTCCCGTTTCCGCCTATCGGCGGAGATTGCCGCGGCACATTTGTGCCTCGCAATGACGAGCGTATGTTTTCGCTTCCTCGTCTGTCATTACGAGGAGCGAAGCGACGTGGTAATCTCGTGGCAAGCCTACGGCTTGCCGCGGAACGCGTGTTCGGAATACCTGCTCCCGTTTCCGCCTATCGGCGGAGATTGCCGCGGCACATTTGTGCCTCGCAATGACGAGCGTATGTTTTCGCTTCCTCGTCTGTCATTACGAGGAGCGAAGCGACGTGGTAATCTCGCGGCGAGCCTACGGCTTGCCGCGGAACGCGTGTTCGGAATACCTGCTCCCGTTTCCGCCTAACGGCGGAGATTGCCGCAGTCGCGCGCTTTCGCGCGCTCCTTCGCAATGACAGGACAAAACGGTATTCTCAAAAAAAATCGAAGAAATTTCAAAATATTTCCGAAAAACTATTGACAAATTTTGTCTGTAGTTGTAAAATGAAAGTGGCAATTGGATTAAATACCCTATAGGGTATTTTGCCGCGCGTTCCTATATAGTGAAAAACGCATATAGGAACGCGCGGCAAAAAAACTTGAAAACCAAGGAGGCAAAAATATGAGAAAATGCAAAAAAATCTTATTCGGCGTGTTGGCAATTATGGCGAGTGCTATGCTTTCCGCAGGTATTGCGGCTTGCGATGATAAAGACGAAAAAACGCTTTCGTCGCTTTCCACTGCCACGGAAACTTCGTCGAATACGCAAAACGACGGTAGCAGTTCTTTGTCGAACACGGAAAATGAAAACAGCGATACCACCAGCGAAAACGACAGTTCGACTGAAAGTTCGAGCGAGAGTAGTGATGCGCCCAAGGAAGAAAATCAAATTCGCTTCAAAACATTTACGGTGGACGGTGACAACGTTTTTGCGCCGCAGGCTTTTTCTAACGCGACGACGGAATTTTCTTTTTTGGAAGAAATCGAGGTTTCGGGAAAATCCACGTTCGAGGTGGCGATTGATAAATTCGGCATAAATACATCTTTGACAAAGACTGTTCCTTTGCAGGAGGGCGACAATACGTTTTACGTGTTTGAAATGCAGGACGGGGTGGTTGTGCATACCTACACCGTCACCGTTCGGCGCCGTCCTATATACAGAGTATATTTTAATGCTAACGGCGGAACGGCTGTGGAAGCTCAAACGGTGGAAGAAGACGCTTGCGCGAGTGCGCCGACAAGCGCAACTACGCGCGCGGGGTATACGTTCGATAAGTGGGATTACGATTTTACACAGCCGATTACGAATTACACGACGGTAAACGCCGTTTGGACGGCAAACACCGATACGCCGTATAAGGTGGAGTATTATTTGCAAAATATTGAAAACTACGAATGCACGCTTGCGGAAACGGTAAATAAAACGGGAACGACGGATACGACGGCGAATGCCGAAATAAAAACATTTGACCATTTTACGTATAGTGCAGGGTGGACGGACAGCGGCAATATCAATGGCGACGGCTCTACGGTGCTGAAAGTATACTACACGCGCGATACATATACCGTAACGTTTGACGGCAACGGCGGAGAATTTTCGTGGTATGAAGTGAATTCGTCGAACGGCAACGTAATGAAAACGGTGAGATACGGCGACACGGTCGTCGCGCCGACGACATGTGCAAAAACGGGCTATACGTTTGACGATTGGGATAAACCTTTGACGAATATTGCCGAAGACCAAACGATTACGGCGCAGTGGATAGTCAATCAATATACATTGACAATCGTATTCGGCAACGGCGAAGAAGACAAAACGATTACGCAGGATTACGATACGCCTATCGAGTATACGCTTCCTACGGATTTGGAAAGAGGCGGTTACGGGTTTAACGGTTGGAATTTTACTTTGCCTGCGACCATGCCTGCCCGAGATCTGACAATAACTGCGAATTGGGTGGCATTTTTTGAACATTCCGAAGGCAAGATTACGGATTTGACATGGGCTGCTAGCTATGGCGAAAATAAAATCACGGAATTGAAAATTCCTGCCGAAATCGACGGCGAAAAAATTACGGCAATCGGAGATAGTGCATTTTCAGGACGTAGCAGTTTAACGAGTATTGAAATCCCCGACAGCGTGACGAGTATCGGGGATAGTGCGTTCAGCGGTTGTGACAGTTTAACGAGTATTGAAATACCTAATGGTGTGACGAGTATTAGCGCGTTGGCGTTCGGGGCGTGTAGATGTTTGACGATTTATTGTGAGGCGGCAAGTCAGCCGAGCGGGTGGAACAATAGATGGAATGGTGGTGAAGAACTTTGTTCTGTTGTATGGAATTGTAAAAATAACGACGTTGCCGACGACGGATATATTTATACCGTAATAGACAGTATTCGTTACGCGATAAAGGACGGCGAAGCAACTGTCGTAAATCAACCGAGGAATAATATACAAACGGCAATTATTCCTGCAAGTATTATGTATAAAAATGCTACATATGCAGTGACAAGTATCGGTCAATATGCGTTCTATGATTGTAGCCGTTTGACGAGCGTAGTAATCGGCGACAGTGTGACGAGTATCGGTAGTAGTGCGTTCTTTGGTTGTAGCAGTTTGACGAGTGTGGTAATCGGTAACAGCGTGACGAGTATTGGTGAGAGTGCGTTCTATGATTGTAGCCGTTTGACGAAAGTATATTATAACGGTACGGAAAGCGAGTGGAATGGAATTTCTGTTTATTCTTATGGCAACGGCTATTTAACTTCTGCAACGCGGTATTATTACAGTGAGACACAGCCCACGGCTACGGGCAATTATTGGCACTATGACGTGAGCGGCTCTATTGCCGTTTGGTAAAAAAAATCATAACCAAAGGAGAAGAAAGTATGACAACAAGACGAAAGAGAAAGTTGTTGGAGGGAGTCCCTCCTGTGTGCGCCTATTGTGGCATTACTGAAAAGGAATGCAACGATTATTTTGGAAAAAATCCAAAATTTACGCGAGGTGGACATAGAGGAAAACGTTTAGAGGTGGATCGAATTGATTCTTCCTTAGACTACATGGCGGGAAACGTATGTTGGGCATGTTATGTGTGCAATAACAGTAAAAGCAATTATTGTAATAGTGCCAAGGATTTTGAGCCTATTGCTAATGGAATTCGCCAATTTTGGAGAAATCTTGGATATCACCCGAAACCGTAAGTGATATAAATGTAAGATATTAACACGAAATGATGTGCGTTTGTATATTGCATATTATAAAACAGCGGCTTTGCGCGATTTTCGCACAAAGCCGCTTTTCCGCTCTCTCGTTTGTCATTACGAGGAGCGAAGCGACGTGGTAATCTCGCGGCAAGCCTACGGCTTGCCGCGGAATGTGAGTTTGGATACCTGCTTTCGTTTCCGCCTATCGGCGGAGATTGCCGCAGTCGCGCGTACCGCGCTCCTTCGCAATGACATACCGCCCCCCTCCGTCATTACGAGGAGCGAAGCGACGTGGTAATCTTGTGGCAAGCCTACAGCTTGCCGCGGAACGCAAGCCCGAAAAAACACTCTCGTTTCCGCCTGACGGCGGAGATTGCCGCGGCACATTCGTGTCGCGGCGATGACGGAGTGGGCGCGGCTGTTGCCGCGTAGAACGCCTGATGGCGTTGGGGGCGCAAGCGGAGCTTGCTTTAAAATGGGTATAGGGACGCGGCTATCGCCGCTTAAACGCCGCGAACGCGGCGTTTAGTTTTTGCAGTGGGGCGTTGCCCCCTGCACCCCCACAAGGAACTATGTTCCTTGACCTTGGTTTTCCGCTTATCGGCGGAGATTGTCGCGGCGGTGGGGCGGCGTGCGCTATTGCGCATAGAAAAGAAGAGTAAACGGTATTTTTTCGGCGGCGGCGCATACAATAGTATAAATGTTGAAAACGGTGCAGGGGAATTATCATAAGGTGCGGCAAGGGCAAACGCTGGCGGAGATTGCGGCTTATTATTCCGTTTCGGAATATCTTTTGGCTAAGGAAAACGGCTTGCGAGAGCCGCCGCAAACGGGTATGTTGCTTCGTATTCCCTCCGAGCGCGGAAATGCCTATACGGTGCGCGAGGGGGATACGAAAGCTTCGCTGTGCGGAAACGAGGAAAACTTTATGCGAAAAAACGGTACGGACGTTTTTTATATCGGTATGCGCGTGATTTTATAAAGTGGGAACAGTTTTTTTTGCCGTCGCATACGATGTAATAAGAAACGAAACGCGAAGAAACCGAACGCGCGATCGTAAGCGGCGCGTTATTCTGCGGAGCGGCGTTACGTCTGCTCCGCAGTGGTTAAAAGCGAAGCGTTTTACGCGCCGTCGAACGACGTCGAGGGAGCTTCGGAGACTTCGCAAGCGGAGGTATGCTATGTCCTTTTTCTCTAATTTTCATTCGGATAAATGCCCGGGGGCGATCACGGGAAATCCTTTGAACGGTTTGACGGAAAAAACGTGTATTCAGGCGGAAAAAATCTTTGACGCGGGCATTAAACAAACGCAGATAGAAAACTACGCCCTGACGCTCGTCGATCCGACGATTACCGATCCTACATATCCTTTAACGTTCGTCAGCGCGCGTTCCACTTCGGCAGAAGCGACGATTACCAACGTCAACGTGGAGCGGCAAGCCGATCGGTCTTGCGCGCGCGTGCAAGCGACTTTGTCCGTTCCCGTGGAGGTTTTGTATACCGACGCGGCAGGCACGGACGGCAGCGCGACGGCGACGGTCACTTTAACGCAAGACGTCCTTCTCTTCGTACCTGCCCCTTCCATTATGCCGTATACCGTGCGCGCCGTGGTGAGCGTCGTGGCGGCGGAGGGAACGTACGATACGACGACGCAGGGCTTTACGGTCACTTTATGCGCGACGATCATTTTGAAAATTGCCATGCCCGTGGAACTGCTCGTGCCGACGTACGGTTATTGCGCGATTCCGCCCATGCAAGATTATTCGCAGGAGGTTTGCGCAGGCTTTTTCGAGCTGCCTCTCTATCCTAAGGGGAGCGGCGCGCCCTGTACGGAGCGTTGCAATCGATAAACGACGTTTGCTTTTGCAAGATAACGAAAGAACGCCGACGGAGAAGAAATTCTTCGTCGGCGTTTTTCACGCAAAGCATTGACAGAGGCGAAAAAAAATGGTATACTGTTGGCATGAACGTTTATGCTATCAGCGATTTGCATCTTTCCTTGACGTCGAACAAGCCCATGGACGTGTTCGGCGGCGGCTGGGAGGGGCATTTTGAAAAAATAAAAGCCGATTGGACGGCGAAAGTTCGCCCCGACGACGTCGTGTTGCTTTGCGGCGATACGAGCTGGGCAATGAAGCTCCCCGAAGCTTTGACGGACTTGCGCGCGCTCGCGCCGCTCCCCGGGAAAAAAGTGTTTATTCGCGGCAATCACGACTATTGGTGGAACGGCATAACGCGTTTGCGCGACGCCGCGCCGGACGAGAATTTCGTGTTTTTGCAAACGGACGCCGTACGCATAAACGGGCTTGTTCTCGTCGGTTCGCGCGGATGGAGTTGCCCCGGTAGTACGGATTATACCGAGCAGGACAAGAAATTATATCTTCGGGAGGCGGAGCGTTTTCGGTTGGCGTTTGCGGAGGCGGAGCGGCTTCGGCGGGCAGGCGACGCGCTCGTGGCGATGATTCATTATCCGCCGTTTACGTTGAAGAACGAAGGCTCGCTGTTTACCGATTTGTTCGAGGCGCACGGCGCGGACAAAGTCGTGTTCGGGCATATTCACGGCGCGGCGTATTTTCCCTTGCGGACGGAGCGCGCAGGGATAGAGTATCTGCTTACCTCTTGCGATAAAGTCGATTTTCGGTTGGTGAAAGTGTATTAAGGAGCGGCTCGCGTCGGAAAATTTATTTCGGGAAACATTCGCGGCAAAAGTCTAAAAAACTCGCCGCGAGGGAAAAAGTGGCGGAAATCCCCGTCCGAACCCTTTACAACGAACGAAAAAAGTGGTATAATCGATACAATCGAACGGAACGTTCGGAAAGCGAGTTCGGCGTCTTGGGCGATTGCACCCAAGACTTTTTTTATCAAAACAGGAGAAAATTATGCTCAAACGGAAAGACCTTATCGGGCTTATCGACGCAACGGAGGCGGAATTGACCGAATTGCTCGATACCGCCGCGCGCATGAAGCGGCACTTGAAGTCGGGCGAGAAGAACTTGTCCTATCTTCGCGGCAAAACGGCGACCGTTCTCTTTTACGAGAACAGCACGCGTACCCGTACGAGTTTTGAATTGGCGGCAAAATACCTCGGCGCGACGGTTGTCAACATTGCCGCGAGCAGCTCGTCCGTGGCAAAGGGCGAAACGCTGGTGGATACGGGAAAAACGCTGGACGCGCAGTTGAACGATTTTCTCGTCATGCGCCATCCGATGGGCGGCGCGCCCTATCTGTTGGCGAAAACCGTCCGCGCGAGCGTTTTGAACGCAGGCGACGGCATGAACGAACACCCTACGCAGGCACTTTTGGATATGCTGACCATGCGCGAACGGTTCGGTACGCTTCGGGGGCTGAAAGTGGCGATCGTCGGGGATATCAAACATTCTCGCGTGGCGAAATCGAACTTGTTCGGTTTGCTCACGATGGGCGCGGAGGTATACATGTACGCGCCGAAAACGCTTATCCCGAAGGGCATCGAGGAACTCGGCGCGCACGTTTGCGGTTCTCGCGCGGAAGCTTTGGCGAACGCCGACGTCGTGATGGGGTTACGCATTCAGTTGGAGCGGCAGCAGGCAGGCAACTTTCCGTCCTTGGGCGAGTACGCCCGTTTTTACGGAATCGGCGAAAAGGAACTTGCATTGGCGAAGCCGAACGCGATTGTTATGCATCCGGGACCTGTCAACCGTGGCGTGGAATTGACGGGGGCGGTAATCGATCATGAAAGAAGCCACATCGAGGAGCAGGTGCTTTCGGGCATAGCTGTGCGCATGGCGGCGTTGTATCTCTTGAACGAGTATCGGGAAGAAAACGCGAAATAAAAGGCAGGGAGAACGGATTATGATTCTCAGAAACGGAAACGTCGTCGGAAGAACCGACGTGCGGAAAGCGGATATTTTGGTGAAGGACGGGCGTATTGCGCGGATAGCAAACGATATTCCCTCGGACGGAAGCGAGGAAATCGACGCGAACGGCTTGTACGTGTTCCCGGGGCTCATCGATATGCACGTGCACCTTCGCGAGCCGGGGTACGAAAACAAAGAAGACATTGAAAGCGGCGCGCGCGCGGCGGTAAAAGGCGGTTTTACGCAGGTATGCTGTATGCCGAACACCAACCCCGTCGCCGATAATAAAGTCGTCGTGAGCTATATCAAGCGGCGCGGCGAAGAAGTCGGGCTGTGTAAGGTGCATCCTATCGGCGCGATCACGAAAGACGAGAAAGGGGAACAGCTTGCGGCGATCGGAGCAATGCGGCAGGCAGGCGCGGTGGCAATCTCCGACGACGGCGTAGCCGTCAAAAGTACGCGGCTTATGCGGCTTGCCATGGAGTATGCGAGCGGTTTCGGCTTGAAGTGCCTTTGCCATTGCGAGGATAAGGACTTGGCGGACGGCGGCGTTTGCAACGAGGGGCGCAACTCTACGATAACGGGCTTGAAAGGTATTCCGCGCGCGGCGGAAGACGTATGTATCGCGCGTGAACTCGCGTTGGCGGAAAGCTTGGGCGTGCCCGTGCATATTTGTCACGTATCGACATACAGCGGCGTGCGGTTGATCCGCGACGCAAAACGCGCGGGCGTTCAGGTGACGGCGGAAACTTGTCCGCACTACTTCGGGGCGACGGACGATATTATTCTCGGCTTCGATACGAATACGAAAGTCAATCCGCCTATTCGCGAGGAACGGGATCGGGCGGCGATTGTCGAAGGATTACGGGACGGCACGCTCGACTGTATCGTGACCGACCATGCGCCGCACCACGAAAACGACAAAAACGTGGAATACGATCAGGCGGCGTTCGGTATCAGCGGTTTGGAAACGTCGTTCGGCTTTGCCGTGACGTATTTGTATAAAACGGGTGCGCTCGATTTGCCGCAGCTGGCAGAAAAAATGTCATACGCCCCTGCGAAAATCCTCGGTTTGGAGGGGGGCAGTATCGAAGAGGGCGGCGTTGCCGATTTCACGATCGCCGATTTGGACGCGCGTTGGACGGTCGATCCGCGACAATTCGTCAGCAAGGGAAAGAATACTCCGTTCGGCGGCAAAGAACTGTACGGCAAGGTTTGCTACACGATCGTAGACGGCGATGTGAAATACCGCGCTTGCGCGCAAGGAGAAACTATATGATTACCGATAGACTGATAGACGGCATTATCGCATTGCAAAATCCGACGTGCGTCGGCTTGGACACGCAGTTCGATTATCTGCCCGACGATATGCGCGAAGACGTATGCGATTTTGAAGAGGCGGCATATCGTATTTTGGAATTTAACAAACGCATTATCGACAACGTTTGCGACGTCGTACCCTCGGTGAAGGTGCAGATCGCTTATTACGAAATGTACGGCACGGCAGGTATGCGCGCTTATCGCGAAACTTTGCGTTATGCGGCGAAAAAAGGCTTGATTGTCATTGCCGACGCAAAGCGGAACGACATCGGTTCGACGGCGGCTTGCTATGCGAAAGCCTTTTTGGGCGATACGCAGGTGAATGCCGATCGTTTGAAAGCCTTTCCGTCCGATTTTGTCACGGTAAACGGCTATCTCGGTTCGGACGGCGTCGCGCCTTTCGTGGAAGAGTGCCGCGAACACGATAAAGGTATTTTCGTTTTGGTAAAAACTTCCAATCCTTCGGGGGCGGAGATACAAAACGTCGTTTTGGAAAACGGCATACCCATGTATGCGTACATCGGCGGTTTGGTGGAAAAATGGGGCGAAAGTTGCGTTGGCGAGTACGGCTATTCCGCCGTCGGCGCGGTGGTCGGCGCGACGCACCCGACGGAAGCCGCGCGCTTGCGCGCGTTGTTGCCGCATACTTTCTTCCTTATCCCCGGTTACGGCGCGCAGGGCGGCAAAGCGGAAATGCTGAAAAGCTGTTTCGGACAAAACGGGCTGGGCGGCGTAGTCAACAATTCGCGCGGTATTTTATGCGCGTATAAAAAGAACGGCGGCGCGTATTACGAAGCGGCGCGCGCGGCGTGTATCGCCATGCAAAAAGATTTGTCGGACGTGATCGGCAAAATGTGTAAATAAGCCCGAAAAAGGAGAACGCTTATGAAAGACTACCAAGCGGTCGTCGTGCGGAACGAAAGCATTGCGGAGAATATTTGCTCCGTTACTTTCGCACTGTCGGAAGCTCCCAAAATCCGTTGCGGACAATTCGGCAATATCGCCATCGGCGGCACGCACCTTTTGCGCCGTCCGATAGCGATTTGCAAAGCGGAAAATAATCTCGTCACCTTTTGCTATCAGGTAAAGGGCGAGGGCACGCGAATATTGCAAAGCATGGGGGCAGGTATGCGTACAAACGTATTATTGCCGCTTGGCAACGGTTTCCGTGTCGAAGAGAAAGAACGAAAAGTCGCTTTGGTCGGCGGCGGCGTAGGCGTGTTTCCGCTTATCTCCGTCGTGCGCGAATACGCCGCGACGAAAGCGCTGTCGGCGTATATCGGTTATCGCAACCGCGCGGCGGTATGCGGCTTGGAAGATTTGAAACGCGCTTCGCGTTTGACTTGCGTGACGGACGACGGCAGTTACGGCGCGCGCATGAACGCCGTGCAGGCTTTACGGGCGGACGTTGAACGAGGTTATTGCCCCGACGTCGTATTGGCTTGCGGACCTACGCCCATGTTGCGCGCGTTGAAAGCTTTTACGGAAGAAGAAGGGCTTGCTTGCTACGTATCTTTGGAGGAGTGTATGGGCTGCGGCATCGGCGCGTGTCTGGTCTGCGTTTGCGATTTGACGGACGGCGCAAAAGCGCGCGTATGCAAAGACGGCCCCGTGTTCGACGTGCGGAACGTCGTTTTATGACGATAGACGAGGAGGACGAATATGGCGAATTTATCGATCGAGCTTTGCGGCGTTCCTTTCAAAAACCCCGTTATCGCGGCAAGCGGCACGTTCGGCTTCGGCAGGGAATTTCACGGGCTGTACGACGTCGGTATGCTCGGCGGCGTATCGACGAAGGGCATGACGCTGTTGCCCCGTCGCGGCAATCCCGTACCGCGCATAGCGGAATCGCGCGGCGTTATTTTGAACGCCGTCGGGTTGCAAAATCCCGGGGTGGAGCATTTTATAAAGGAAGATCTGCCGTGGCTACGGGAAACGGGCACGCGCGTGATTGCGAACGTCGCAGGCAGTTCGATAGAGGAATACGAGCGTATTTGCGCGCGGCTTAGCGGCTTAACGGACATGTTGGAGCTGAATATTTCCTGCCCCAACGTAAAAAGCGGCGGCATGGCGTTCGGGATAAAGGCCGAAACGGTGGAAGCGGTGACGGCGGCGGCAAAGCGCGGCGCAAAAAAAACGCCGCTTATCGTCAAACTTTCCCCCAACGCGGAGAGCATCGCGGAGAACGCTTTGGCGGCGGAACGCGGCGGCGCGGACTGTATTTCCCTTATTAATACGCTGACGGGCATGGCGATCGATATCGAGCGCAGAATGCCGATTCTCGCCAACAATACGGGCGGCGTTTCGGGAGCGGGCGTGAAACCGATTGCGGTTCGCATGACGTACGAAGCGGCGCATGCGGTGCATATTCCCGTCATCGGTATGGGCGGCATAACTTGCGCCGAGGACGCCATCGAGTTCCTTTTGGCAGGTGCGACGGCGGTGCAAGTGGGTACGGCGAATTTCACCGATCCTTTCGCCATGCCGAAAATTATCGACGGTCTGAACGCGTGGTGCGATCGGCACGGCGTGCAAAGCGTTTCCGAATTGACAGGCGCGCTTTGCCTGCATGAAAATTAAGCGAGGAGAACGGAGAATATGAATTATACGTACAAACAGTCTTTTATTCGTTTTATGGTGCAAAACGGCGTGCTTCGCTTCGGCGAATTTACGTTGAAAAGCGGCAGAATCGCGCCGTATTTCATCAATACGGGTAATTATAAAACGGGCAAACAGCTTGCGAAATTGGGCGAATATTACGCGGATTGCATTCGCGAAAACGGCTTGGAGGCGGAAACGCTGGTAGGGCCGGCGTATAAAGGCATTCCGCTTTCCGTGGCGACGGCGATCGCGCTCGGCGAAAAATACGGGCAGGATTGGAATTATTGTTTCGATCGGAAAGAGGCCAAAAACCACGGCGAGGGCGGATTGTTCGTCGGGAAGCAACTGACGGACGGAGAACGCGTCGTGATTATCGAGGACGTCATGACTTCGGGCAAGGCGTTGCAAGAAATTTTGCCGAAGCTGGAAGCGGCGGCGAAGGTGCGGATCGTCGGCATGGTGATTTCCGTGGATCGCCAAGAAAAAGCGTTGGGCGGAGAACTGTCGGCGGTGCGCGCGGCAAAGCGCGATTACGGCGTGGACGTATATTCCGTCGTGACGATGAACGACATCATCGAGGCGATTGAAAACGGCGTCGTGGACGGCAAAGAACATCTTGCCGCCATGTATAAATATCGCGAAACTTACGGCGCGAATTGAGAGAAAAACTTCTTCCCTTCGCTGTAAAAATGCGGCGCGCGCGGTCGGCTTCGCCGCGGAACGACGCTTTCTTCGTGCGCCAAAGCCGGCGTGACCCGTTCGGGACGGGGCGTATATGCCGCGCTCAGCGGCAACGTCATGGCTACGAATAAAGAAAAAGCAAGAATATAAAGATAAGAACGCTTCATGCACGCAGTATGTGCGAGGCGACGGACGGATATACCGTCGAAGAACAGGAGAATTATTATGAAAGACGTTATTTTGACAGGGGACAGACCTTCGGGAAAATTGCATATCGGGCACTACGTAGGCTCGTTGAGGCGGCGCGTGGAACTGCAAAACAGCGGCAAATTCGATAAAATTTACGTAATGATTGCCGACGCGCAGGCACTCACCGATAACTTCGCCAATCCCGAAAAGGTGCGCGCGAACGTCACCGAGGTCGCGCTGGACTATATGGCGTGCGGTATCGATCCGCAAAAATCGACGATTTTCGTGCAGTCGCATGTGGCGGAATTGACGGAGCTTACTTTTTATTACATGAACCTCGTCACGCTGGCGCGCTTGGAGCGCAACCCGACCGTGAAAGCGGAATTGAAACAGAAAAATTTCGAGTTGTCGATTCCGATGGGCTTTTTGACCTATCCCGTTTCGCAAACGGCGGATATTACGGCGTTTAAGGCGACGACCGTTCCCGTAGGCGAAGATCAGCTGCCCATGCTGGAACAAGCAAGGGAAATCGTGCGCAGTTTTAACGGCTTGTACGGGGAAACGCTGGTCGAGCCGAAAGCCGTGCTTCCGTCGAATAAGGCGTGCTTGCGCCTGCCCGGTACGGACGGCATGACGAAAATGAGTAAATCTTTGGGCAATTGCATTTATCTTTCCGATTCCGCCGACGAAATCAAACGCAAGGTTATGGGTATGTATACCGATCCGAACCATATCAAGGTAAGCGATCCCGGCGATACGAAAAACAATCCGACATTTATCTACTTAGAAGCGTTTGCAAGGGAAGAGCATTTCCAACGATACTTGCCCGAATACGCAGGCTTGGAGGAACTGAAAGCGCATTACGAGCGCGGCGGCTTGGGGGATATGAAAGTGAAACGTTTCTTAAACGAAGTCTTGCAAGAAACGCTTGCGCCGATACGCGCCAAGCGCGAGGAGCTGGCAAAAGATATTCCTGCCGTATGGGATATTTTGTATAAAGGCAGCGAAACGGCGCGCGCGGCGGCGGCGGAAACGCTTGTCGAAGTTAAAAAAGCCATGCGTATCGACTATTTCGCCGATAGAAAATAAAAATCAAAGGTGTGCGCTCCGTGAAAGTTGACGAATATTTCGGGGCGCATGAATTTTGGTAAAATCCTGCGGATATCTTGAATTGTATAAAAATCACTAAAAGTGCTTGCAATACTTGTCGTTTTGTGATATTATATGTAATATAAGCGATGTTGTGCGATAACGCACGTTGCAATAAGACGTAAAGAAATATAAATTTTCTACATTCGTATTGACATTTGCGTAAAGACATGGTATACTGAAATCGGTCGTTGAATGATAGTGGCAAGCGTTTACGTCAACGCCCGAAAACAAAATCAAAAGGAGCTTCTTATGTTAAAAAACATTCCGAAAATCGCGAGTCCCGCATTGCTCAAAATCTTATGCGAAATGGGGCACGGCGACGAAATCGTTATTGCCGACGGCAACTTTCCGTCGGAAAACTACGGGCAACGCGTAATTCGCGCGGACGGCATCGGCGGCGAGGATATGCTGAACGCCGTGCTGTCGCTTATTCCGTTGGATACTTATGCCGAGGAAAATTTCCTTTTGATGCAAACGACGAACGGTGATTCTACCCCTGAAATATGGGATAAATACTACTCTATCGCGCGCAAACACGACGATAATCTTCGCGTGGGCAATTTGGAACGTTTTGCCTTTTACGAACGGGCTAAAAAAGCCTATGCCGTAATTGCAACGGGCGAGGGCGCGGTGTATGCGAATATCATTCTCAAAAAAGGCGTTATTAAATAAGGTAAATGCCGTCGGCAGTATGCGATATCGCAGACGATAATGCTGTTGATTATCATCAAATAAATATACGTGCAGAGTACATACGCTAAGAAAAAAACAAGAGGAATAATAGTTTGAGCGCATATAAATTAAAATTTAGTCAAAAAATTTATCGTTTCATTAAAGCAATAATGGATTTTTTAGTTGCTTTGATTGCGGTTATTATCTTAATTCCGTTGTTTATCGTTGTTGCCGTTGCGATTAAAATCGATTCGCGCGGACCGATCTTTTTCGTCCAAACGAGAATCGGCAAAAACGGGAAGCCTTTTCGTTGCATCAAATTTAGAAGCATGGCTAATGAGGCAAACCACGAAATCGCAGGCTACGAATATGCGGGGGTAAGTGAGTACGTCACGAAAGTAGGCGCTTTTATTCGGAAATTCTCCATAGACGAATTGCCGCAGTTTTTCAACGTTTTGACGTTTAAGATGAGTCTAATCGGATTTAGACCGGCGCAGGATAATGAAACGGAATTAAACGAAGCGAGAGAAAGTTATGACGTTTATCAAATCCGCCCCGGTATTTCCGGGTGGGCGCAAGTAAACGGGCGTGATATTTTGGCTTCTCATCCAAAGGAAAAAGCAAAATATGACGCTTATTACATGCAACATTTTTCTCTTTTATTGGATGTAAAAATCCTATTTATGACTATCATTAAAGTTTTTAAAAGTGATGACATCGTAGAAGGGATTGTTGATGATTCTTCGGAAGTTTTTCAAGAGAATTTTAACGAGGAATTGCCTACGGCGGAATTGCTTGCAGCCTCGCAAAAGCAATGCGAACGAAGCGAAACCGAAACGGCGTAAGGCAGGTATTCCATCGGAAAGGGTTCGTAAAGGAAATGTAAATTTTGAATAGAAGAGACTTTGATATGAAAAAGAGTAGATTTTTTATTCGTTTGAGGTAAAATGCTATCGCGTTCATTTGTAAAAATCTTTTAATTTATATTCGTAATATAATTCTATTAGATTTTTCCTTTTGAGTCGCTTTTTTGATTTTGAAAAAGCTGTATTCAGATTGCATATGTAAAAATAAATTAAGAGGAGTTTGGAATTATGGGAGCTTTTACAAACAAAACGTTACTTATTACGGGAGGTACGGGTTCGTTCGGGAACGCGGTGCTGAACAGATTTTTGAAAACGGACATCGGGGAGATTCGCGTGTTCTCGCGCGACGAGAAGAAGCAGGACGATATGCGGCACGAATTTCAGGCGAAAATGCCCGAAGTCGCGGAAAAAATCAAGTTCTATATCGGCGACGTGCGCGATATCGCGAGCGTGCGAAATGCTATGCACGGTGTGGACTACATTTTCCACGCGGCTGCGTTGAAACAAGTGCCTTCGTGCGAATTTTTCCCTATCGAAGCGGTAAAAACTAACGTGCTCGGCACGGAGAACGTGCTGACGGCGGCAATCGAGGCTGGCGTGAAAAACATCGTGTGCCTTTCGACGGATAAAGCGGCGTATCCCGTCAATGCCATGGGGACAAGCAAGGCGATGATGGAGAAAGTCATCGTGGCGAAATCGCGTACGGTTTCTTCCGAAAAGACGAAAATTTGTTGCACGCGTTACGGAAACGTTATGTGTAGCCGCGGCAGTGTTATTCCGCTTTGGATCGAGCAAATTCGCGCAGGAAAGCCGCTTACAATCACCGATCCGAAAATGACGCGGTTCATCATGTCTTTGGAGGAGGCGGTCGACCTCGTATTGTTCGCTTTCGAGCATGGCGAAAGCGGCGATATTCTCGTTCAAAAAGCACCTGCTTGCACGATCCAAACGCAAGCGGAAGCCGTTTGCGAGTTGTTCGGCGGCGACAAAAAGAATATTAAAGTCATCGGTATTCGTCACGGCGAAAAAATGTACGAAACGCTTTTGACGAACGAGGAGTGCGCGAACGCCATCGATCTCGGTAACTTTTATCGCGTGCCTTGCGACAAGCGCGGTTTGAACTATGATAAGTACTTCAATAACGGAGACGTGGAGCGTAACCCTCTGCACGAGTTTGACTCTAACAACACGCAGTTGTTGACCTTGGAAGAAACGAAGGCGAAAATCGCTTCTTTGCAATATATTCAAGAGGAATTGAAAAAATAAACCATGAAAATTTTAGTTACGGGCGCGAAGGGATTTGTCGGGAAAAATCTTTGCGCGGCATTGAAAAATTTGAAAGACGGCAAGGATAAAACGCGCCCTGCGCTTTCGATAGAGTCGATTTACGAATACGACGTAGACAGTACCGCTACGGAATTGGACGAATATTGCCGTCAAGCGGATTTCGTATTCAATCTTGCAGGGGTAAATCGTCCGCAAACGCAGGCGGAGTTTATGCAAGGCAATTTCGGCTTTGCTTCCAATTTGCTCGATACGTTGAAACGGCACGGCAACAAATGCCCGGTTATGCTTTCTTCTTCCGTTCAAGCGACGCTTATCGGTCGCTATGCCGACGGCGAATACGGAAAAAGTAAAAAAGCAGGCGAAGAGCTTTTCTTCGATTATGCCCGTGAAGAGGGGGGGCAGGTATGCGTTTACCGCTTTCCGAACCTTTTCGGAAAATGGTGCAGACCGAACTATAACAGCGCGGTGGCGACCTTCTGCAATAATATCGCCAACGATTTACCGATTACCGTCAACGACAGAGCGATTGAGTTGGAACTTTTGTACATAGACGATCTCGTGGCGGAAATGATGGATTTGTTGGAGGGGAAAGGTCATCGTTGCGATTACGATGGTTTGACGCCCGTTGCACGCGAAAACGGCAGATACTATTACGCACCGATTACGCATAAAGTATCCCTCGGCGAGATTGTGGATTTGTTGCACACTTTCCGCGCGCAAAGCGAAACGCTTGTCATGCCGGAGATTCCGAACGGCAGTTTTGCCAAGAAGTTGTATTCCACTTATTTAAGCTATCTGCCGAAAGAAAAAGCGGCGTTTGACTTAAAAATGAACGTGGACGCGCGCGGTAGCTTTACCGAGCTTTTGAAAACGGAAAAGTGCGGACAAGTATCCGTCAACATTTCCAAACCGGAGATTACGAAAGGACAGCATTGGCACAATACAAAATGGGAATTTTTCATCGTCGTGGCGGGGCACGGACTGATACAGCAGCGTAAGATCGGCACGGACGAAGTACTGAATTTTGAGGTGAGCGGTGAAAAAATACAGGCAGTGCACATGCTTCCCGGGTATACGCATAATATCATCAATCTTTCCGAAACGGAAAATTTGGTGACGGTGATGTGGGCGAACGAGCAGTTCGACCAAAACCACCCCGATACGTTTTTTGAAGTTGTAGAATGAATAAAAAATTGAAAAAATCAGCAAAAAAATTGGCAAAAAACCGGCGAAATGTAGCAAAAACGCTTGACAAAAAGTGAGAGGTGGATATAATGTTTAGACAGACAGACAGACAGACAGACAGACAGACAGACAGACAGACAGACAGAC
>CAYWML010000023.1:0-21378 GCA_964459515.1 uncultured Clostridia bacterium
ACGCGGACGGCAATCACGGGGAAAACTATAAGAAGTATTGGCCCGCGGATCTGCACCTTATCGGCAAGGACATTATCCGCTTCCATACCATCTATTGGCCCATCTTCCTTATGGCGCTCGGCGAACCGCTTCCCAAGCAGGTGTTCGGGCATCCTTGGCTGTTGCAGGGCGACGGAAAAATGAGTAAATCCAAGGGCAACGTCATTTACGCGGACGACTTGGCGCGCCTTTTCGGCGTAGACGCCGTGCGTTATTTCGTCTTGCACGAAATGCCGTTCGACAACGACGGGCAGATTACGTGGGAGCTGGTGGCGGAGCGTTTTAACACCGACCTTGCCAACGTTCTCGGCAATCTCGTCAGCCGTACGGTGGCGATGATAGAAAAATATTTCGGCGGTACGATCGTAAGGGCAGATGCGTCTGCGGAGCAGGGTACGGACGCCGAGTTCAAGGCGACGGTGACGGGCGCGGCGACGCGCGTGCGCGCGAAAGCGGACGATTTGCATATTGCCGACGCCATTACGGAGGTGTTCGCCGTGTTCCGTCGCGCGAATAAGTACATCGACGAAACCATGCCGTGGGCGCTTGCCAAAGACGAGACGAAAAAAACGCGTTTGAACGACGTGCTGTATAACTTGGCGGAAGCAATACAAATCGGCGCGAGCCTTTTGGACAGTTTCATGCCCGAAACTTCGCAAAAGATTTTTGCCGCATTCGGCGGCGAAAGCAGAAGCTTGGAGGCTTGCGCGGCGTTCGGTTTACGCGAGCGCGTAACGGTGACAGCTATTCCGCCGCTTTTCGCGCGGTTAGACTTTAAGGCGATTGCGCCCGAGATTGAAAAAATTCGCGCCGAGCAGGCGGCTGCGTACGCGCGCGAGCAGGCAAAGCTTGCACCCGAAGCGCAAAAAGCCGAAAAGCCCGTCGCGGCGGAAACTGCGGAAGCGACGGAAAAGGCGGCGGAGATCGCCTTCGAGGACTTTGAAAAAATACAGCTGCGCGTGGGCGAGATCGTCGCTTGCGAAGCCGTGCCGAAATCGTCGAAACTTTTGAAAGAAACGGTGAAATTCGGCGACGAAGTACGCACGATCGTTTCGGGAATCGCAAAACATTACAAGCCGTCGGATATGGTCGGCAAAAAGGTCGTGTTCGTCACCAACCTTGCGCCGAGAAAGGTGTGCGGCATTCTCTCCGAGGGCATGATTTTGGCGGCGGAGGACGAAAAAGGCACGCTGTCTTTGATTGTACCCGATAACGCCGAAATCGAAAGCGGCGCACGGCTCGGCTAACGTATGTATATCGACGTACATTGCCATTTGACGGGCGAAGAGTTTGCGGCTGTCGGCGGCGTGGAAGAAGTCCTTTGTCGCGCACGGAAAGAGGACGTGGCGCGCGTAATTTGTTCGGGTTTCGATTTGGAGTCCTCGCGGCAGGCGGCTGCGCTTGCCGAGGCGCATTCCGACGTTTATTTCTGCGCGGGATTTCATCCGAGCGAGCTTTTTAAGTATCGCACGGGCGATTTGGAAGAAATTCGCCGACTTTGCGCGCACGAGAAGTGTGTGGCGGTCGGGGAGATCGGCTTGGATTACCATTTTGCCGATAATCCGCCCAAGGATACGCAACGGGAGCTGTTTGCGGCGCAGTTGCGCTTGGCGGACGAAGTCGGGTTGCCCGTCGTACTGCACAGTCGCGACGCGGCGCAGGAAACGCTGGAAATTTTGCAAGAAAACGCGACGTTGTTGCGAAAGGGGGGCTTATTGCATTGCTATTCCTATTCGTCTGAAATGTTGCGCGATTTTCTCGCGCTCGGCTTGTCGTTTTCCTTCGGCGGAACGACGACTTTCAAGAACGCGAAAAAGGTGCAGGAATGCGCTCGGCTCGTACCTGCCCATGCCGTTTTGTCGGAAACGGATTGCCCGTATCTCACGCCCGAACCCTATCGCGGCGTGTTCCCGAACGAGCCGAAAAACGTAAAGCACGTCGTGGAGCGATTGTCGCTGCTGCGCGAAGAAAACGAAAAGGAGCTGGAAAACGCGATTTGGGAAAATGCCCGTCGTTTGTTTTTCCGAATGAAATGATCTATGGAAGAAGAACGTAAAAACAATCCGTTAATCGAAGCGAACGAAAACGGGCAAGTCCCCTCCGGGCAAGGCAGACGAAGACGGCATAAACGTCGTCACGGCGGCAATAAGGACGGCGGCGAGGGTGCGCCGCGCTCCGAACAAAACGTTGCGGCGCAGCAAAACGCCCAAAAACAAGGGCAACCGAAACAGGGCGGCGCGCAGACGCAAAAACAGCCGCAAAACGCCCAAAAAAATCAAGGCAAAACCAACCAAAATAAAGGCAAGCAAAACTCGTCGAAAGGTAAAAACGACGGGGGCAGGGATAAGACGAAGGGAAATAAAGAGGATAATCGCAAGGATACCTATTTATATGTCTTGGACGGCAATTTGTACGTCAATCTCACCAACAAATGCTCCAACGGTTGCGATTTTTGCGTGCGGAACGAACGGACGAGCTATTACGGCAACAATCTTTGGCTTCGCCACGGCGATCCCACACCCGAAAAAGTGATTGCGGCGACGAAGGAATTCGGCGACTTAACGCGCTTTAAGGAAGTCGTGTTCTGCGGCTTCGGAGAGCCTACCTATCGCGTTGCGGAAATGCTTGCACTGTGTGATTTCTTTCACGAAAAAGGCTTGAAAACGCGTCTCAACACCAACGGGCAGGGCAATCTCATCAACAAGCGGGACATCGTATCGGAGCTGAAAGGAAAGCTCGATTTTGTCAATATTTCCCTCAATGCTTCCTGCTATGAAAAGTATCAGCCCGTTTGCCGTTCTCAATTCGGCGAAAGCGGTTTTGACGGCATTTTGGAGTTTGCGAGGCTTTGTCGCAAAAACGGCGTGCCTTGTCGCTTTTCCATTGTCGATTGTATCGGCGAAGCGGAAGTGGAGGCGTGCAAGCGGCTCGCGGAAAGCATGAAGATTCCTCTTTACGTGAGAAGCTATATCACGGATTCCTGATAAAGGAGAAAAAGCGTATGCAAGAGCTTCGTACCGTTTTAGAAAAGCACGGTTTTCATTTCAAAAAGCAGTTCGGGCAGAACTTTATTTCGGACGGGAATTTATTGCGTTCGATCGTGGAAGCTTCGGGAATAACCGCCGATACGACGGTGGTGGAAATCGGTTGCGGCGCGGGTACGCTGACGCGCGCGTTGGCGGAAAGCGCGAAACAGGTGTACGCTTTCGATATCGATCGGGATTTGCAACCCGTGCTTGCCGAAACGCTTTCGGGGTTGGAAAACGTCGATGTGATTTTTCGCGACTTTAACAAGCTGGATTTGAAGGCTTTCGAGCGCGAAATCGAACCGTACACCGTCGTGGCGAATTTGCCGTATTATATAACGACGCCCCTCGTCACCAAACTTTTGGAAGAAAGCGAAAAGGTTCAGGGTTTGTCGATCATGGTGCAGGAGGAGGTGGCGGAGCGATTTTGCGCCAAGGAGAACACGCCCGAATACGGCGCAATTACGGCTGCAATCGCCTTAAAGGGCACGGCGAAGATCGTAAAGCGCGTGCCGCGGAGCTTGTTCTATCCGCGCCCTAATGTCGATTCCGCCGTGGTGAAAATCACTTTTGAACGGGGCAGACTTGCCGTCGCGGACGAAAAGGCCTATCGGCAAACGGTCAAATGCGCTTTTTTGAACCGCAGAAAAACGTTGGAAAATAATTTGATTAATTTTTTTTGCGTTAGCCGCGAACAAGCAAAAGAAATTTTGTCGCTTGCAGGTGTTGAGGAAAAAGCAAGGGGGGAAACGCTGTCGCCGCAGCGTTTGGCAGTTTTATCCGACGTATTATTAGGTGAAGGCGTGATAAAAGTGTGATTAAGGCGTAAAAGTAAAAAACGAGCGAGATATACTCTCCGCTCGTTTTTTACATATGGCAAAAGTTTTTTTATAAAAAAATGCTTGATAAAAGCAGCGGAATGTGTTATACTAAAAAAGCCAAACAAATCGAATATTTTTGAGCGGGAATTTCTTTTCAGTGAGATATTCTACTTTTTTTTGCACAACCTAATCCATATGAATTTGGTAAAAATGCAAATTCCGCGGATTAGGTGTGAAAGGATTCCATTCTCTATTTTCGATTTGTTTGGCGACAATCGGGGTTTGCGTTTTTCGGTGCGTTGACTTCGGTTGACGCATTTTTTATATTTAATTGGAGGTGAATGTATGATAAAGTATATTGATTTATCGGAAGAACAACGAAAATTTATTGAAAAGGCAAAAGAGGGAAAGAACATCTTGGTTGATGCGTGTATTGGTAGCGGTAAAACAACAGCGATTCAGAATTTATGTAATATGTTGCCTTCAAATTATCAAATTTTATATTTAACTTATAATAAACTGCTAAAAGTCGATGCAAAAACCAAAATAAAAAGACAAAACGTTATGGTTAGTAATTACCATGGATTTGCATATGCTTCTTTAATAAGAATGGATGTAAAAGCAGGTATTCCTGATTTGATACAAACCTTTAATAAGATTAAACCGAAAATAGCGAAATATGATGTTTTAATCATAGATGAGTATCAAGACATTGAACAAGAATTGGCTGATATGTTGAATTACATAAAGTCGTGCAATATAGCAATGCAAATTATCGCCGTTGGGGATATGGAACAAAAAATATATGATAAAACAACCTTAAATGTGATCGAGTTCATAAAAAACTTTTTGGGAACATATGAGGAATTGGAATTTACTCAATGTTTTAGGTTGTCTTCCGCGTTGGCGAATAGATTAGGAAATATATGGTCTAAAAAGATTGTTGGCGTAAACAAAAATTGCAGTGTTGAAACGATGACTGAAGATAAAGTCGTGGGATTTTTATCAAGACAAGAAGTCAAAAAAATTTTATGTTTAGGAGAGAGAAACGGGCGTTTGGCAGATGTTTTAAACAGTCTGGAAGAAAAATATCCTGAAAAATTTAATAAAAAAACGGTCTATGCAAGTATTAGGGAAAAAGAATCGGGTGGGGTTGAACCGAATTCAAATTCTGCAATTTTTACGACGTTTGATAGTAGTAAAGGTTTAGAAAGACCGATTTGTGTTATTTTTGATTTTACCGAAAATTACTGGCAACAGAGAATTCGCATGCCTCAACAATCTTACAAGATACTTCGAAATATTTTTTGCGTTGCCGCGAGTCGCGGAAAAGATCACATTATATTTGTGGGTCGAAAAGAGGAACTTTTATCTGATAAGACATTAAAAACAGAGGTGGAGCCTAATTTGAATTTTAAAATTATGGGGATTTCTGAAATGTTTGATTTTAAATATAAAGAAAATGTGGAAGAGTGTTTTTCTCTTTTGAAAATAGAAAAATTTCAAGATGAAAATCAAATAATCAATGTAAAAACAAAAGATGGTCTAATTGATTTATCGCCGTGCATTGGCATTTATCAAGAAGCAATATATTTTAAAGATTACGATATAGAAAATGAGATTAATCTGGATTTAAAAATTCACAACAATAAACGTTATTTATATGCAGAGGAAGACAGGAAAAAGAGCATTGAGGAAAAGGTTTTAATTTTAACCGCGATTGAGACGGGACAAGATCGTTATACAAAACAAGTAGAAATTCCTTTTATTTTAGACGAAGAAAAACAACAAATATGCGAACGCTTATCAACGAAATTCAAGCCCATAGAACAGATTCAAAAGGAATGTATTATAGAATTTTTTGATGAGAAGGGTGAAAAGATATTATTTTCGGCTCTGGGACGTGCAGATGTTATAAAAGATAAAACTGTTTATGAATTAAAGTTTGTTTCTGAGCTCTCGCATGAACATTTTTTACAATGTGCTTGTTATATGGTCGCATTAAAATTAGATAAAGGGGTGCTTTGGAATATTAGAAATAATATGCAATGTGCAATTTCGATTCCCGACAAAGCAGCTTTTATGGATGCTGTGGCAAGAGCTGTTACTAAAAATCATTTAAAAAAATACATACAAAAGAGGAAACATAAATGGAATATTTTGCGGTTTTAGATACAGAAACAACTTGGGGCGATGAAATAATGTCTATAGGAATTGTAATAGGCGAAAAAAATACATTTATCCCTATTACGGCGCAATATTACGTTATTGAGCCAACATATAAACAAGGTGGAGCTTATAGTTATATGTTGAACTTAAAAGAAAAAAGTACGATTCTCTGCAAAAAGGAAGAAGCGATAGAGGGGATAAAAACCTTGTTGAAAAAATATGATGTAACCTCTATTTTTGCTTATAATGCAACTTTTGATTGTACACATTTGCCGGAATTGAATTGTTATATTTGGTATGATATAATGAGAATCGCCGCAAATCGACAATATAATATTGCTATTCCGGCAACTGCTGAATGTTACAAGACGGGAAGATTAAAGCGTAACTACGGGGTACAATCAATTATGTGTTTATTGTCAAGGGATCGTACATATTGCGAAAGCCACAATGCGTTATATGATGCATTTGATGAGTTGAAAATAATGAGATTATTAAATGTAGAAATAGAACGCTACATTCCTTTATAACAAAATCCATCTGTGAGGATGGATTTTGTTGGCGTAAATTTTTTGTCGAGCGGACGAAAAAAAGGGGAGAACTTTATTTTTTTCGTCGGCGCAACGCATAGTATAACGGCACGCCGAACGCGTATACGAACACCGCTTCCGATAGCGCGAGAGAACCTGCGTAGGCAAAATACGCCGTCCACGCGCTGGCATATCCTTCCGCGCCGCCGCATAAAAATACGATAATCACGGGGATGATCAACGCGTTGCAAAGCACGGGGAATACGCCGCCGAGCACTACGCGCAAACAATCGTTTTTTGCCGATCTGCCTACCATGTACGTGCCGAACGCCGCCAACAGCGTGGCGAACGTTCCGAAAATCACGTCGTAAAAAGCGTACGGCGAAGCCAAGTTGGATAGTATGCATCCGACGCATAAAGCAGGTACGGCTTCGGGAAACAATAGCGGCAACAAACAAAGAGCCTCCGCCGGTCGGATTTGGAAAGGTCCGAAAGCGAAGGATGCAAACGCATAAGTAAGGACGGTGTACAACGCGGCGATTACGCCTGCGCGACAAAGTCTTTTGGTGGTAAAAAAACGCTCCATGAAAATATACCTCGGTTTTTTTAATCGGAAGTGTTCACCGAAAACCTTCCGTGCGTATATCAGTATACCAAAAGAAAAAAGCGATGTCAATCGCTTTTTGCCCGTTTTTTCGTTTTTATGCTTGTCTTTTGCTTTTTTCGCACGCTTCCCACAGCACCGAAGCCAAACCGTCGGAGATGATTTCCGCCATGGCGTACACGAGCCGAAGCCGCGTCGTGTTGAACAGCCCGTAATTCGCCAACGAGCGTTCGGCAACAATCCCCAGCACCGAAATATCTCCGATCGCGCCCAATTGTTTATTTGCGCCTGCGCCGGGAAGCAAGGGGGAAGCCTGCAATTTGATTAGTCCGACGTCGCCTTCGCTCCCCACGGCGGCGTCTACTGCGATAATACGGCTACCCTTATGCGTTTCTTGTAGAAATTTGCGCATATACCCGACTTCTTTCGCCGTAACGGGCGAGGCGAGCGTACCGTATAAAAACACGCGTAACCCTTGCGTTTTGAATTTCAACATAGAACCGGTGATGGGACCTAAGCTGTCGCCGATAGCCAAATCGCTGCCGATGCACACGACGACGGGTGGGGGATTGTTTTCCGTTTGTGACGTTGAACGCATACCTGCCATATTGTTTTTGTGCTTTCGTCGAGTTTCGCAAAAATGTAAAAGTTTGCTCGTCGCCATGGCAGTTCCGTCCGCGGCAAGTTTATTATAAACGTGAAACGCATATTCCATATTTCTGCTCCTTTTTTTGCATGCGTTGAAAAGTATTCCCCGTACGGCGTAAAATAAACCTGATTTTTAAGGCAATCTCGTGGCAATCCTAAGGATTGCCGCGGAACGCAAGCGGAAAACAACCCGTGGTTTCGCCTATCGGCGTAGACTACCGAGTTACATTCGTGCCTCCCAACGACAAGCGTTAGGTTCGCCGCGGCATATATATGCGGCATATATATCTTATAAAGAAAAGGAAAAAATTTTTTTTCTAAAAACGATTGCTTTATGCGTTTTTTTCTGCTATAATATGGGTACACTTAGTAAACAAAACTTATGGAGGATTACATATATGTTGAGTTTGTACGCGCTTTGCGCTCCACAGTGGCTTTTATACGGCGTAGACGCGATCGTTTTGTTGGCGGCGTTGATTTTTATGTTTGTATGCGCGCGCCGCGGTTTCGTGAATTGTTTCTTCGCGTTTTTTTCCTTGCTTGCAGGCGTGATCGCGGCGGCAATCCTTGCAAAACCCGTGGTCGGCTGGACGGACGGCTTGTTCGGATTGCAAGATTTTTTGACGACTAAGTTTACGGCTTCCTTTTCTAAATTGGAGGGCTTCGGCGCGGACATTTCCGCAACAGGCGTAGAAGCCGCCTTGGCGGATAAAAACCTGCCTGCCGTACTCACGAATTTCGTCATCTCTAAATTTACGGGGCAAACGTTGGAGGCAGGTACGACGCTCGGTACGCTTTTGGGCGAAACGACGGCAAGTTTTGCAACGACGATCATATCGTTCTTGGCAATTTTCATTATTTGCAAATTGCTTTGCTTGCTTTTGCGTAAGATATTGGGCGCGATTGTAGATCGTTTGTCGCTCGTAAAAGTCGTCGATAGCTTGTTGGGCGCGCTGTTCGGCGTGTTGGAAGTCTTGGTGTTCGTGTGCGTCGCGTTGTCGATACTCATGATAATCCCTTCGGAGGGCATTTCTGATTTTCTTAACGGAACGATCGTCTTGAAAGCATTGTACGATTATAATCCGCTCGTAACCGTCATCGGTTGGTTTTTATAAATTTTAACAAGCAAAAATTCCGCGGAGGGCGCAAACGTGCCGCCGCGGTTTTTTTTTCTTTTTTCTTCGTACATGGTATGTCGATTTTATCGCTTCGTCTTAGATTTTTCGCCCGATTAAAAAATCGATGTCCTCGTCGAAATAATCGGCAATTTTACAAAGATTTGTCAGGGAAATTTCCCTTTGACAGAGCAAATAACGGGAAATCGTTTGCTGCGGAATGTCTACCCTTCGGGCAAATTCCGAAACGCTCATTTCTCCGATAAGCAATCTTAAATTTTGCGAAAACGCTTGCATTATAGAATAATCCATAAAATAATTTTACACCAAACGGTGTATTTTGCTTGACATTACACCAAACGGTGTGGTATTATCATAATGTAATGATAAAGGCGGGGTTCGTTAGTCGTTATTGTTTACAAACTTTTATTTACTGCTATAAGTCGGCGGAAACTTTTTGGTTTCGGCGGCTTATAAATACATTATCAGGAGGCGTTTGTAAATGAAAGGGACAAAAATGTTGTTGGGTTCTTTGGCGGCGTTGTCGCTTGCTTTCGGACTTTCTGCGTGCGGTGTTACCACAGGTCAAGCAAGTTCGTCAATCGACAACGCAAGTAGCGTTGCGCCGAATTCGAGCAATTCGTATACGCAACAGGGAATTTTGACGATGAATATCGTCTACGCAAGGGCGCAGGACTTAGGTTTCGAAGGCACTTTGGACGAGTTTATGCAAATTTGCAAGGGTAAAGACGGCGAGGCAGGTAAAGACGGCGAGGACGGCGTAGGTATCCGCGATATTTACTTGAACTCCGCTTCGGAATTGGTGGTTATTCTTTCGGATAATACCATTCAAAACCTCGGCGCGGTG
Organism: uncultured Clostridia bacterium; assembly: GCA_964459515.1. Lineage (GTDB taxonomy): Bacteria > Bacillota > Clostridia > Christensenellales > Borkfalkiaceae > Scatosoma. Next base: position 9,821 of record CAYWML010000023.1, read on the forward strand.
AAAGGCGATAAGGGCGACAAGGGCGAGCAAGGCGAAAAAGGCGAGCAGGGCGTCGGCGTTTCCAAAGCGGAAATCAACGCGGACGGCGAACTCGTATTGTACTACACCGATAATCCTACGGTCGGCGTTGTAATCGGCAAAGTCGTCGGCGAAGACGGAAAAGACGGCGAAGACGGAGAGGACGCGCTCAGCGGCATGGGCATCGCTACGATCGAAGTGAACAGCAGCAATCAGCTTATCGTCGAACTGAACAACGGCTTGCGTTTGATTTGCGATGCGACGGGTTTGGCAATCGGCAACTACGAAGCGGTGAGTATGGGGGTAGACAGAGTTATCTATGTCACCAAATACGGTCTCAAAGTAAGTATCGGTACGTTGACTTCGGCGGAGTTAGACAGCGAAGGAAATATCGTTTTGACGACGTCGGAAGGAAAAACGATGGAGCTTGGTAAAATCCAAGGTTTGGTCGGCGAAAAAGGCGAAAAGGGCGACCAAGGCGAAAAGGGCGACCAAGGTGAAAAGGGCGACCAAGGTGAAAAAGGCGATAAGGGTGATCAAGGCGAACAGGGCGTCGGTATTGCCAATGCGGAAATCAACGCGAACGGCGAACTCGTATTGTACTACACCGATAATCCTACGGTCGGCGTTGTAATCGGCAAAGTCGTCGGCGAAGACGGAAAAGACGGCGAAGACGGAGAGGACGCGCTCGGCGGAATGGGTATTGACACGATCGAATTGAACGCAAGTAATCAATTCGTCATCGTATTGAATAACGGTTTGCGCTTGGTGTGCGGCACGTTGAGCGATACGGGGCTTGGCGGTTTGTATACGAACATCAGTATGGGCGTCGATAAAACGATTTACGTCACGTTGACGAGCGGTTCGCAAATGCGATTGGGCACGTTGGCTTCGGCGGAATTGGATTCGAATGGTTGCGTGGTTTTGACGCTTTCGGACAACAGAACGCTTTCGCTCGGGAAGATCCAAGCGACGGGCGGCGCGGTTTGTCAGCATATTTATTCGGATTGGATCGTCGGCGAAGCCGCTACATGCGAATCTATCGGGTATAAACTGCGCACCTGCGGCAACTGCGGCGTGATACAATACGATTTTATCCCTTCGCTCGGGCATGTTTGGGGCAACTACTATATTGTGGAAGCACCCACGCAACAGAAAGACGGTTTGGTGTTGTATATTTGTGGCGACTGCGGCGTAACCAAGGCGGAATTTATCACCGCCGATGGCGACGAAGATAAAGACGGATTAAGCAATTACGAAGAAATTTGTGTGCATCATACTAATCCGTTTAAGGAAGATACGGACGAGGACGGTTTAAGCGATTATCAAGAGGTTATGACGTATTCGACCAATCCCCTCGATAAGGATACGGACGGAGACGGTTGCAGTGACGGCAAAGAGGTTTTGCTCGGATTCGATCCGTTGGTGGCGCAAACGACTTTTAAGCTTACATATATTCCCGATACATCGGAAGTGGCGAACGATACCGTAAAGCCTTCAATTGCCGCTGATTTGGACGGTGAGCAGGCAGAATCGCTTTCCATTACGCAAAACGATTTCTTTGAAGAGGATACGAAAGGCTATATGGGCGCGGCATATGATTATAACGTAAAAGGCGAAGTGGAAACAGCAACGGTTAGTTTCGCTTTTGAAAATAATGTCGCTGCTTCGGCAAAGCCTACTATCTATCAATTCGACGAAGGACAAAAAACGTTAAAGCCGCTTCCTACCACGGTGAACGACGGGGTGGCAACGACGCAGGTTGAAGAGCTGTCTACGTTTGTCCTTTTGGATAGAACCGTACTGGAAGCGTCGCATACTTGGGTGGACGTTTGGGGATTAGGTAATGCTTGCTATACAGACTTGGAAATCGTATTCGCTATTGACGATTCGGGAAGTATGCAGAGTAATGATTCGAGAAATGAACGTTTGAATGTCGCGAGAAAGTTTATTGCGGAACTTACTTCGTCGGCGAAAGTTGGTATCGTAAAATTTGACAGTAGCGTATATAGCTTTACGAATTCGCTTGTCACTTGCGACGAGAGCGGAAAAACGAAGTTGAATAATATTTTACAGTTTAGTTCTTCTTCGGGAAATAATGTTTTTGATTCCTATGGAGGAACGTATATGTACAAGGGAATCAATCAAGCTTTGACGCTGTTCAGCTCTTCCGCGTCGGAAACGATTTTGCGGACAATGATCGTTTTGACGGATGGGGATACGATGGATTCGAGTTCTCATTCTTCTACCATCGCCGCTGCAAAGCAAGCAGGCGTGTCTGTGTATACGGTAGGTTTGGGTTCGTCTTCTACTTATTTCACGAGTTATTTGAAGCCTTTGGCAGAGCAGACGGGCGCAAAATTCTATACTACGTCGAATGCGGATGGTTTGTCTGAAATTTACGAGGACGTTGGAGAGAAAATCGATTTGACGACCGATTCGGACGGCGACGGTTTGTCGGATTATTACGAAAAGAACCCCGTGGACTTCGGCGGCGTAACTTTTGGCGCAACGGATCCTTCCAAGGCTGATACGGACGGCGACGGTTTGTTGGACGGCGAAGAGGTCGTAACCGTAACGGTATATAATGCGGACGGAACGAAGATGACCATTCTCGGAAAGGTTTATTCCGATCCGACGAAAGCGGACAGCGACGGTGACGGCTATAACGACGATGTCGATCGCTTCCCTATGAACCCCAATCGGCATTAAAAACGAAAAGCCTTTTAAGGCGTGATTTTGCAAAAGATAAGAGGTGATGTATGAATATCCCCGTCGGGCGGTACGCTCGACGGGGATAATTCTTATATGCTTGTCACGGAAAAAGAGCGAAAACGGGGCTGATATGCTTGTCATTGCGAGGCACGAATGTGCCGCGGCAATCTCCGCCGTCAGGCGGAAAACGGGGGCAGGTGTTCCGAACTTGCTTTTCGCGGCAATTCTATGGATTGCCGCGAGATTACCACGTCGCTTCGCTCCTCGTAATGACGGAAAAAGAGCGGAAACGAGGCTGATATGCTTGTCATTGCGAGGCACGAATGTGCCGCGGCAATCTCCGCCGTCAGGCGGAAAACGGGGGCAGGTGTTCCGAACTTGCTCTTCGCGGCAATTCTATGGATTGTCGCGAGATTACCGCGTCGCTTCGCTCCTCGTAATGACGGAAAAAGAGCGGAAACGTGGGCGTTTCTTCCGCGATAATCCTGATATGCTTGTCATTGCGAGGCACGAATGTGCCGTGGCAATCTCCGCCGTCAGGCGGAAAACGGGGCAGGTGTTCCGAACTTGCTCTTCGCGGCAATTCTATGGATTACCGCGAGATTACCGCGTCGCTTCGCTCCTCGTAATGACGGAAAAAAAGTGAAACGAGGAGAGCGGACGCGGAAAAAACAGCTTTATACCACAAATTCGGCAATCCGTTTGCCTTGACTATGGTTCTAATTTTTACGGCTCGTCCGTACAATATAGCATGAATGCCACCGTCTATAAAAACGCCTCCGTTGTCACGGGGTTGACCGTCGCCGAACGCGCGCTCGGATTTTTATACCGCGTCGTACTTTCGCGTTTGCTCGGCGCGGAGGGCTTGGGTTTGTACCAAATCGCTCTTTCCTTCTTCTCCTTATGTCTTACCGTCGGTGCAGGGGGCTTGCCCGTCACGCTGTCCCGTCTGTCTGCAAAAAGCCGTGCGGAAAATCGTTTGCAAGACGAAAACGCCGCTACCGCTGCCGCGCTTCTGCTCGCCTTGCTCGGTACGCTTCCCGTCGTGCTCGCTTTTTATTGTTTCGGCAATCGCCTTGCAGGCACGCTTTCCGACGCGCGCGCTCTGCCCGTGCTTCGCATTCTTCTCCTCGGCGAGTGCGCCGCCGCCTGTTGCGCCGTATTGCGCGGTCGTTTTTGGGGAGAAAAGGAGTTTTTTCTGCCGTCGGCGTTGGAATTGGCAGAAGAAATCGTCATGGTGCTCGTCGGGACGGTGTTGTTGCAGACCGCAAGCGATCCCGTTTCGGGCGCAAAGACCGCCGCTTGGGCGCATACGATTTCCGTATTCGTCGGCTGCGCTATCGCCGTAGCCGCCTTTATTTGGCGCAACGGAAAGCTCGCCGCTCCGAAGCCGCAACTAAAACCGCTTATAAAAGCCGCCGCTCCCGTCGTAGCCGTCCGTTCTTGCGGCGCGCTCATCGGTTCGGCAGTGGCGGTATTGTTGCCGCTCGCCTTAATGCGCACGGGCATGGAAAGCCGCGCCGCCACCGAGCTGTTCGGCGTCGTTTCGGGCATGGTGCTCCCGTTGCTTTGTATGCCGTCTACGCTGATCGGCTCGCTCGCGCTCGTGCTCGTGCCCGAACTCTCCGAGGCGCACTCTTGCAGGCGTGAAGCGCAGCTCGCGAAAGATGTCGAACGCGGTTTGCAATTCGCATTCCTCGTCGCCTGCGCGTTGCTTCCCGTCTTTTTCACGCTGGGCGAAACGTTCGGTCGGCTCGCCTTTTCCAACGAAGAGGCAGGGAAGCTCATCGTCCGCGGCGCGTGGTTGTTGCTCCCCATGAGTTTAACCGTCATCTCGTCGAGTATGCTCAACTCCATGGGTTACGAAAAACAGACCTTTCTTTTCTTTTTGTTCGGCACGGCAACGCTTTTGCTTTCCGTCCTGCTGTTGCCGCGCGTATGCGGCGTGTACGCCTACCTGCTCGGTTTCGGTTGCAGTCACGCAGTGAACGCCGTATGCAGCCTTGCGCTGTTGCGCCGTCGCTTTCCGCGATTGCGTTTGCGGCTTAAAGAAAGTTTTTTCGTCTTGTGCGCCGCGCTTGCGCTCGCGCTGTTCGGGAAAGCCGCGTTTCGCCTTTTCAGCCGAATTACGGGGGCGTATTGCGCCGCTTTCGGTACGCTGTCGCTGCTTCTTTGTACGGAGCTCGCGTTGCTGTTTTGCGCGAAAAAGCTCCCTCTGCCGACGAAAAGAGCGCATCAAAGCCGCCGCCGCAAAAAAAGTCTGCCGTTTTAGGAACTTTTTTCCGATTAGGTCTTGACAATTGCCGCCAAAAGGAGTACAATTATATCGTAATAAATTATATAAGGAGCTGTATATGGGCTACAAAACGACGGAATGGCGCAATTCTATGCGCGTAAAACTCGACTACAACAATATGACGGACACCTTTTTGGGGGAAAGGGGGTTCACCGACAAGGATCTCGCCGCATACGCGAGTAAGGCGAACGCCGCTTTCCGCTACGTAAAAGAGAATCGCGGCAAAGACGAATTGTACATGGGGTGGACGGAGCTTCCGTATAACCAGAAAGAGATCGTCGCCGACATTTTGGAAACGGCGAAATCGGTGCGTAAAAAATTCCAGTACTTCGTCGTGCTCGGCATCGGCGGCAGTGCGCTCGGTCCGATCATGGCGTTCAACGCACTTTGCCACTTGCATTATAACGATCTTCCGAAATTCAAGCGGAAAGGTCCGAAATTCTACGTAGAGGACAACGTAGATCCCGTTCGCATGCGCGACCTTTTGGACGTCATCGAGCCGGAAAAGACTTGCTTTAACGTCATTTCCAAATCGGGCGCGACCAGCGAAACCATGACGCAATATTTGATCGTCCTCGATCTTTTGAAAAAAGCAGGCGTCAACGTAAAGGACAACGTCATTTTCACCACCGATGCGAAAAAGGGCAATTTGAAAAAGATTTCCGACGAGTGCGGCGGCATTAAAAGCTATGTATTGCCCGACGGCGTAGGCGGACGGTTTTCGCAGCTTTGCCCCGTAGGCTTGCTTCCCGCGGCGGTACTCGGCATCGATATCAAAGGCTTATTGGCAGGCGCGGCGTATATGGACTCTATTTGCAACAAGCCTGCCATGCGCCGCAATCCCGCGCTTATGTGCGCCGTGTTGCAGGTCGCGGCGATGGAGCAGGGGAAAAATATCGGCGTTATGATGCCTTATTCGGATAATTTGAAATTTCTTGCCGATTGGTATTGCCAGTTGTGGGCGGAATCGCTCGGCAAAAACGTCACTTTGGACGGCAAGCCTTGCAATGTAGGGCAAACGCCCGTCAAATCGCTCGGCGTGACCGACCAGCATTCGCAAGTACAGCTCTACACCGAAGGTCCGTACGACAAAGTCGTCACCTTCCTTTCCTTGGGTAAATACGGTTGCGAAATGCCCATTCCGCACGGTTGCGAATCTATTCCCGACGTCGCGTTCCTCGGCGGACATACCATGCAGGAGCTGATTCAGGCTGAAAACGCGGCGACAGCCTACGCGCTCACCAAAGCCGGCAGAATGAATTACACCATTTGGATTCCCGAACTCAACGCCTTCACCTTGGGGCAACTTCTTTTCCTGTTCGAGTTGCAAACGGCATACGCAGGCGCGATGCTGAACATCGACACTTTCAATCAACCGGGTGTGGAAGAGGGCAAAAAAGCTACGTTTGCCCTGCTCGGCAAAGCGGGCTATGCGGAAAAGAGCAAGGAATTGGCTTCTCTGCCGCAGAAAAAAGAAAGCTGCATAATTTGACGTTACGCCCCGAACGCGCCGTATTTCCGTGCGTTCGGGGAATATTTTATAAAAACGCCGCAAGCCGTAAGAAAAGACGGAAAACGGGGTTGACAAACCGCATCGTATATAGTATAATAGAAAAAAACGATAAGAGGTACGCACTATGGCAAAATATTCGATTGTAGTTCCCGCATACAACGAGGAAAAAAGTTTGCAACTGTTTTACGACGCCGTCACGCCGCTGATGGAAAGTCTGCACGAGGAATATGAGATGATTTTTATAAACGACGGCAGCAGGGACGCGACGAAAGAAATTTTAACGGGCTTAGCCGACAAGGACGAGCGCGTAAAAGTATGCAACTTCTCGCGTAATTTCGGGCAACAAGCCGCTTTGCTTTGCGGTTTGGAAACGGCAAGCGGCGATGCCGTCATCGCCATGGACGCCGATTTGCAAGATCCGCCCGAAGTCGCTTTGGAAATGATTGCAAAATGGAAAGAGGGTTACGACGTCGTGCACGGCAAGCGCAAAAAGAGAAAGGGGGAAACCCTGTTCAAAAAAGCGACGGCGTTTTTCTACTATCGCTTTATGCGCAAAATCACGGGCATGGAAATGCCGAAAGACGTCGGCGATTTCAAGCTGTACGATAGAAAAGTGGTCAATGCGATTTTGTCGATGGGCGAACACGATCGCTTGTTGCGCGCGCAAACGACGTGGGTAGGTTTTCGGCAAACGTTCGTGGAATTCGATCGTCCGGAGCGCGTCGCAGGCGAAACGCATTATACGCTGAAAAAGATGATAAAGCTCGCTCAATCGGGCATTTTTCCCAACACCGACTATACATTGACGTTGCCGATAAAGCTCGGCATAACGGGCGGCTTGCTCAGCCTTGCCTGCATGATTACATTCATCGTGCTGTCCTGTTGCGGCGTAGCCTACGGCGGTTTGACGGCGTGGCTGTTTCCCGCCGTCGGCATTATAGGCGCGACGATATTGTTTACGCAAGGCTTGTCGAATATGCACACGAGCATGATCTATCGCGAAGTGCAAAATCGCCCCAAATACATCGTCGCCGAAAAGAAGAACCTCGATTAAGCGAGAAAACAGCGAAAATAAAAATGCCGCATACAGGTATTTGACGAACGAATAACACATCAAAAAATCTCTTGCCCCTGCAAGAGATTTTTTCGTCCGTATAGCGTTTTATTCGCCGTTTCTTTTACGCGTCGTATATCACGCGCACGTCGCTGCCTCCGTCAAAGGCATAGGGCGAAAACCGCGTTTTTTTGGAGGCGTGTACGATTTTCAAATTTTCGCATGCGAAAAAGGCTTTTGCGCAGATCGTCCGCACGCCGTCGGGGATGGTATACTCCGTTTCCTTCTTCATACGTGCGTAATTCAACAGCGTGCGCTTGTTCTTATCGAACAGCACGTTGTTTTCGGCGCAAAAGCAGGGATTATCCGCCGCCACTTCGATATATTTCACGCGAGAATACAGCGTGAAATTTCCGCCTTCGATTTTCTTTACGCGCGCCCCCAAAAACAGCATTTGCACGTTTGATTCGTCCAAAAGCGACCAATCGACGGCGTCCGTATCGATAAGCAGCGAAACGACCTGCGGCGTAAACGGCAAAATGCCGCCGCGCGTTTCCGTCGGCAGCTTCGAACGCGGCGCAACGAGGCTGACGGCGCGCTCGCGCTCTAAGGATTCGTGTACGATTAACTTTTCGTTTTCTTCCGTAACGTCCAAAGGCGAAGCGTCCCACGCGCATTTTTTATAGAAGATTGCCTTGGAGAATTTATAAATTTCAAACGACGTATCTTCTTCCGCATAAGCGCGAAGCCGCCGATAGCCGCACGCACAGGTATACGTTTTCTCTTCGTGTTCTCTCCTGCAAATAGGACACGTCCCCATGGCTTTTCCTCCCACGCTTTTCGCTTAAAACTTCGTCAATCCAATTCTTCCACGAAATTGACGTATTCCAACTGCGCGATTGCCGCAACGATGTCGTCGTGCTTGACGAACTTCTTAAACTCGCCCGAAATAATCGTAAGGGCAATGGAATAAACATACAACCCCGAATTGACGTACGCCGTGTTAAATTCGATGTCGTCGATTTTTAATCCCAAACGCCGCACCGCCGTCACGAAATCCTGCAACGAATTTTTATTCCGCAGTTCCAAATGTATCTCGAAATGATTGGAACGCCGCTTAAAGCCGTATTCCATGCGCATAAACAGCGTAAGGCACAGCATGTACGCAACGAAGGAAACGATTGCCACGAAGTACAGATCCAAGCCGATAAGGACGGAAACGAAGCACGCGCCCCACAACGCCACGGATGTCGTCAAACCCTTTAATTGGCTTTTCGAGCTGTACAAAATCGTGTTGGAGCTGACGATTGCGATACCGATCACCGTCGCGCCCGTCGCAATCGGCAACGTCACGTGAAGCGTGCGGATCAGATAGCCGTCCAACATACCGGCAAGCGTCGCCACGAGCGATACGAGCATAAACGTACGCATACCTGCCGCATGCCGCTTCGTCGCGCGTTCGCACCCGACGATCGTTCCCAAAAACAAGGACAAAGCCACTTTCAACAGCACGCCGCCCCACGAAATGCCGACGCACCAATTTCCCAAAGCTTTTGCAATAATATCTTCCATACTTTTCACCTTCTATTGATAAATTTACGATTTCTGTCGTTTGCGGATAACAGTTCCCACTCCTCCGCCGCGTCGGAAAAGGCTTTCTCTTCCTCGCTCCGCGCGTAATTGCTGCGGTCTATCTCCGCCTGTATTGCGTTCATGCGTTCGATAAGCAGATCGCGCTCCGTTCGTTGCGGAAGCTCCGCCAAGGGCAACGTTTCTTCGCCGCCGATTGCGCCCGACAACGTCAAAGCGAGCTTCGCCATGGCAGGGCCGATCAGCTCGTATAAAATACTCGACGACATGATAATCGTTTGTAGCAACGCGCCCGTTTCTCCGCCGATCGTACGCGCGGCAAGCTCCGAAAGTCCGATTGCCACCCCTGCTTGGGGGATCAACGCCAACCCCAAGGTATTCGTCGTCTTTTTCGGCTTTTTGCACCATTTACAGCCTATATACGCGCCGACGTATTTGCCGATAATGCGCACGACGAAATATAAAACGCCGATAAGCAACAGCGGCACGCCCGCAATCCGCGTCGAAGCGTCGAACAGCGTATCCAAACGGAAGCTCATGCCCGAACGCACGAAAAAGAACAATAGAATCGGCGGCGAGAAATAGTTTAATTGCTTAAATAATTTGTCGTCGTCGGAAACGTTGATATACACCGCGCCCATCACCATGCAGGCAAGCAAGGGGGACACGCCGAGCGCCGCTCCCACGCCGCACAGCGCGAACAACAGCGCGATGGACACGATCAAACGGTTGTCCGTCGAACGCTTCGCCATCAACAACTTCAAGAGATACCCCATCCCTGCGCCGAGCGCGAGCATCAGGATATTGTACGCAAACGGGAGAAGTACGGTCTTGGAATCGATCGAACCGGAAATCGAAGCCATCGCCACCGAGATTGCCACGGAGAACGCGAACAGCGACACCACATCGTCCAAAGCGACGACGGAGATCAGCGTATCCACGAAATCGCCTTTCGCGCCCGTTTGCCGAATAGTCATCAACGTAGAGGCAGGGGCGGTCGCCGAAGCCAGCGCGGCGAGCACGAGAGAGAACGCCAAACCGAGCCGTAAAATAAAATACGTCAATATGAAGACGAACAGCGAAGCCGTCAACGCTTCCAAAAGGGTGATTACGGCAAGCTGTTTGCCTTTTCCCTTAAACGAGGACACGCGGAAAAACTCTCCTGCCGAAAAGGCGATAAACGCGAGCGCGATATCCGAAACGAACGCCGAACCGTCAATGACGTTTTGCGGCACGGCTTTCAAGCAAAACGGACCGATAAGAATGCCTGCCACTATGTATGCCGTCACGTTGGGGAGCTTTAACAGTTTCGTAACGCGCGTCATCAAGAAGCCTGCCGCCAACACGATGGCGATTGCCAAAATCACCGCCGAAACGGGCGAGGACGCCTGCAATTTTTCATACAACTTTTCCATTATTCGCGGCTACCCTCCTAAAAAAACTTATATGAAACGCGCCTTGCGGCGCGCTTTTTTACTATTATTTGCCTATTATATCACAGAATAGGCGGTTTGTCAACCCCCTACTTTCGTCTTTTTTTCGTTTTCGGGCATTTTTTTGCGTTTTTCGCCCAATTGCCGCTTGCGAGAACGCGCCGGGGAGAATACCTCCTCGGCAAGCGGTTTCGCTATTCCGTTTCTTCGCAGCCGCGCAAGCCCACGTCGGGGCAATCGAGCGGCATACCGCGCCCGTGTTTTCCGCACGGTTTCGAGGGCAAACCGACGTTGACGAGAATGACGTCTTCGCCCACTTTGACGATATTCCGCATTTCGATAAACAAATCGTTTTTCTTAAACGAAAAAGCCTTTCCGCCGGGAACGACGATGCCGCGCCAACGATTTTCGGGATAGCACAACGCCACGTCGCACACCCTGCCCAAACGCCGCCCGTCCTGCGTATTGATCACGTCCTTTGCACGAAGCTCCGAAAAGCTCAATTCCATAACACCCTCCGCATAGTTTTTTCTGTCGCTATTACTATATGCGGCGTTTTCCGAAAATCTGCCGTTTTTCGTGAAATAACGCGAAGCTTTATTCTTTTCGAGTTTTATAAAAAAAAGCGCAAGCAGAGCTTGCGCAAGCGGACAAAAAGGCTTTCGTCGTTTATCTTCCGCTTTCGAATACGAGGTGCAGACCTGCGTCTTTGAGAAGCTTGCAGGCGTTTTTAACGCGCGCGGGTTTATACTCTTTGGCGATATGCCCGTCGAAGCCGACGGAAAGGCGCGCGCCCGTGTTGCGTACGATTTCCTGTTGCGTTTTGTTGCGGAAAAATTCCGTTACGTAATCGTGCGTGCGGAAACCGTGCAGACTGTCGTAATTGACGTTGATTTCCCAGAAAATGCCTTGCGCCGCCATGCGTTTGAAAAATCGGTG
>CAYWML010000024.1:0-10241 GCA_964459515.1 uncultured Clostridia bacterium
ACTATGCAAGCCGCGGTTTGGGGTATCAAGAAAATGATCATATCGGCGTTTTTTCTATCATAAGACGCAACTCTATGCAAAATACAACCTCGACGAAGCCGAAATCGCCTTCATCGAATCAATGATTAAACCTATGGAGTAATATGGATATCCTTTCTTTGGACCAAAAAACAAAATTTTAAATAGTGTATAAACAGTGCATTCATTCCTTGGAATTGCAAAATGTGAGGCTTATTTTTTTCAATTAACAATTTTCCGGAAATATAAAAAAGAAAAATGTGCGCAAATTTTTTACAATTTGCGCACATCCCCTTATATCCGAATTTTGGGTAAAAGTTTTTTCCGTTGGCTTTTGCTTTTTTATGCTACTTCCGACCACCGAAAAGGCAACGCAATCGGAGGCTTATGCAACCATAAAAATGCGTCACAACGAACGCGTACGGTAAGTTTCGGCAAGGCGCGCAAAAAGCGGCAGGGCGCGTTCGATACGCTCCGTGGGAACGCAGTAAGCGATGCGCACCCAGCCTTTTGCCCCGAAATCCGCGCCGTCAACAAGTAGCAATTCGTATTCGCGCGCTTTCGCGCAAAACGCCGCGGAGTCCTCCTCCAACGCTTGCACGAACAGATAAAACGCGCCGTCGGGATATATGCAGTTATACCCTGCCGCGCGCAGACCGTTGTACAAAAGATCGCGATTGCGGCGGTATACGCTACGATCCGCCGTCAAGCCGTCGCACGCCGCCACGGCGCGTTGAAACAACGACGGCGCGCATACGTAGCCCAGCTCTCTGCCTGCGCCGCAAACGGAAGCGTACACGCCGTCGGCTTCTTTCGCCGCAGGGTTCACCGCGATATAGCCGATACGTTCCCCGGGCAGGGAAAGGGATTTGGAGTAGGAATAGCACACGATCGAATCGTCGTAAAAGCGCATAACGCTCGGCACGACCGTTTTTTCGTCGTATACGAGTTCCCGATAAGGTTCGTCGGAGATTAGATAAATCGGCACGCCGAACGCCTTCGATTTTTCGCGCAAAATCGCCGCGAGGCGCGTCAGCGTCGCTTCGCCGTACACCGCCCCCGACGGGTTGTTGGGGGAATTGATCAGCACCCCTTTTACGCGCGGCGAAAGCGCGCGCTCCAACGCCTCGAAGTTCGGTTGCATACGCTCGTCGGAAGGCAGAACGGTAAGGCGCGCGCCTGCGCCCTGCACGAACACGGCGTATTCGGGGAAATAGGGAGCGAACACGATAAATTCGTCCCCGTCGCAAGTTAAAGCGCGAAAGGTTATCGTCAGGGAAGCCGCCGCGCCGCAAGTCATGTAGAAGTAATCGCCCGTAATCGGCACGCCGAAGCGTTGCGTATAGTTCGCCGCCAAAGTATCGCGCACCGCTTTATCTCCCTGCGCGGAGGTGTAGCCGTGCAACGCGACGGACGGCGTTTCCGCCAACAGCCGCGAAAGCTCCCGATCGACTTCGGGCGGAGGAGATACGGACGGATTGCCGATTGAAAAATCGAACACGTTTTCTTCGCCGATTTCCGCGCCGCGCCGCTTCGCATATTCAAAAATTTCCCGTATCGCCGAGCGTTTGCTGCCCAAAGCGTACGTTTTTCGATTATAGCTCACTTTACGCCCCCTTTACAGTAAGTTGAAAAAAGCCTTGCTTCCCGAAAGCAGCGTTTCGTCCAACGCCCATTCGCCGTTTTTACGCACCACGCCGAAGCCGCATTCCTTTGCCGCTTCGTACAAGTCTTCTCCGTCGTAGCCGACGATCTTTTCCGACAAATCTTCCAAAATCTGCTTCGCTTCGGGCGTGAACCGCGACGTCGTGATAAATACGCCGCGGCAATTTTGTTTGCCGTCTTTCGCTTGCCGACAAGCGCACGCGCCGATAAACTGCTGCAACAACGTTTCGCCGACCACCCACAGCCGTTCGTCGCCCTTTTCGGGATTCCAATTTTTCGACTGTATGTAGATCGTTTCGCGGAAGCCCAACTTGTCCGTCAATTCAATCTCGCCGTCGATGCCGCCGTCGCGATCGCCGCCGCAGATCCGCAAGCCCTCCAATCTGCGTCCGTTGCGCATGGAGTAGCGTTCCATGAGGTACACCGAATAGTACTCGAAGTAGTCGCCGCCGAGCGCGCGCATTCTCTTCAAAAACGCTTCGCACAGCTTCTCGTCCGCCGTCTTTTGCCGTCCGCTCCGTTCCGAAGCCGCGGCACGCACGGGTTTCTTCGCCGTCGCGTTTACGATGCGCGTTTCCGTTTTTTGTTGCTTTTCCGCCGTTTTCGGTTGCGGTAATTTCTCGATTTCGGCTTTCGGTTTTTCGCCAACGCGTACAACCTCTTTATTTGCCGTTTGCGGCACGTTTTTTCTTTCCTCGACTTCCTGCCCGAGGGCGACGCTTTCGTTTGTTTTAGGGGCGTTCAACACCGTTAAATCGATTGCCTCCTTTGCAGGCGCGGTTGCGATTTTCGCAGGGCGCGTTTCCGAGGGGCGTTCGGGCAGGGGATTTGCCCGTTCCTGCCGTTGCGGTTTCGCCGCAGGGGAAAGCTTCGTCGCTTTGTCGCCGAACAAAAAGCTCATGTCCATGACGACGGGCTGTTTCGCGGGCTTTTCCGCGACAACGGGCACGATTGCCCGTTCTTCCTTTTTCGGCTCGTCTTTCGTTTCGATTTTCGTTTCTTTTTTCGGCTCGGTTTTCCCTTCGGGTTTTACTTCGGTCACGGGCGTCGTTTCGGCTTTTTCAGCCGTTTCGGGCTGTTTTGCGATTTCGGGCGTTGCGGCTTCCGTCGTTTTCGCTTTGGGTTTTCTGCCGCGTTTCTTCGGGGCAGGCGCGCTCGTTTCCGCTATTTCGGGTTGTTTAGCCGCTTCGGGCGACGGAGTTTCTTCCGTTTTCGCCTTGGGCTTCCTGCCGCGCTTTTTGGGAGCAGGTTCGCTCGCTTCCGCTATTTCGGGTTGTCTTGCCGCTTCGGACAACGGGGTTTCTTCCGTTTTCGCTTTGGGTTTTCTGCCGCGTTTTTTGGGAGCAGGTTGGCTCTCCTTCGTCGTTTCGGGCTGTTTTTCCGTTTGCTTTTCGGAAACGGAGCGAGCCTTCAACGCATACATGCCCCCGTCGTACGCCACTTCGCTTTCTTTTTTCATCACGTCGAGGACAGAGCCGATCCTGCCGCGTACGTCGTTGATGTTTTCCGTTTCCGTATCGGGAAAGCGCGCCGCGTAGCGTTTGGACACTTCGTCGATGAGTTCGTTATGTTTATAGGGCTTGACGGAGAGCAATTCGCGAATCAGCGTTTTTGCCGTTTCCTTTTTCTCCGCGCGCGTTACGGGTGCGCCGCCCTTCGTTTCTTTTTCTTCTTTTTGTGCTTTTTTGTTCATAAAATCTTTTTCCTTGCTTTTATTTATAATAATTCGTCGCGGCGTACGCCGCGGCTTTTTTTATTCTTCGTAAAGGCGAATAAGTTCGCCGAGGTTATCGAAGCGCGCTTCGATTTTTTCCGAAAGGTAGGCGCGAAGCAAACGCAAAGCGCGCTTTACGCCGTCTGCGGCAACCGCTTCCGAATAGGTAAGCCCTGCGCACTTGCGCAAGACGTGGTAGGTGGAAAGGCTGGCGCGTTCCCCCCGTTCGCAACGGTCGAAATCGGAGAAACAGCCGTCGGCGAAGTCGAACCAAAGCTTCTCCCCGACATCGCCGTCGCAGGCTTCCAAAAGCCCCAAATCGACGGGATAGCCGCTTTCGCGTAAGGCGATCAGCAAAAAGGCGACGACGGCTTCGCCTGCATTCTCTTCGGCGAGCGACAACGCTTTCAAACATTCGACGAAGCCGATAAAAAGCCCCTCGTAGCGTTCGTTTTCGGGCAAGATCGCCTTGCAAACTTCCGCCGCCGCGCACGCCGCGTAAAATCGGGTGAGATCGCACCGCAACGAAAAGAAACTTTCGTGCAGGTACGCGCCCGTCACCGTATACCTACCCCCCTTCTCCGCCAAAACGTATTCGGCAAAACAGAAGGGTTGCGCCGAAAAGGCAAGCCGCGCCGTCGGCTTTTTCACGCCGCGTATGCCGGCGGTGATTTTTCCGAGCGTAGGGGAAAACAAGGTCAGCAATTTATCGTTGTCCTTATATTCCGTCGCTTGCAAAACCACGGCGTCCGTTTTCAGCTCCATAAATTCGTCGTTTCCTTTCGTTTATTTTTTGCGCATTAAGTCGTAATACAGCATATAGTATTGAATGCCGCCCGTTTTTTCAAAGAGTTGCCATGCCATTTTCGCCGCGCCGTTTTCCGTAAATCTGTCGTGCATTGTTTTTCTCCTCGTTGCAACAACAGTTTGCGAAGAGGGGAGGGAAAATATACCTTTGCGAAGAAGGGGCGCGGTTTCTGCATGAAAGACGGGCATGGTTTCCGCGGCAAGCCGTCGGCTTGCCACGAGATTGCCGCGGCGCGTTCCGCGCCTCGCAATGACGGACGGGGGACGGGCGTGCGTTTCCGCCTATCGGCGGAGATTGCCGCGGCGCGTTCCGCGCCTCGCAATGACGGACGGGGGAAAAGAGGCGGCTAATGCCGCGCGAACGCCTGACGGCATCGATTCGCAGTGGGGCGTTGCCCCCTGCACCCCCACAAGGAGCAACGCTCCTTGACCACGGATTGAGATTGCCGCGGCGCGTTCCGCGCCTCGCAATAGAGTTGTGTCAAAATGAAAAAAATGATATAAAAAAAGATATGAAATACGAAAAAAATAAAGGATAAGAGATTTTTCCTTCGTTACAATCTTATTTTTGCCATAGTAAATTCTATGTTCCTCTCATTTTGACACAA
Source organism: uncultured Clostridia bacterium (assembly GCA_964459515.1). Taxonomy (GTDB): domain Bacteria; phylum Bacillota; class Clostridia; order Christensenellales; family Borkfalkiaceae; genus Scatosoma. The sequence continues at coordinate 4,813 of CAYWML010000024.1, forward strand.
CTCTAATGACGGACGGGGGACGGGCGTGCGTTTCCGCCTATCGGCGGAGATTGCCGCGGCGCGTTCCGCGCCTCGCAATGACGAACAGGGAGAGATTAATCGATGCGAATGTCTTCGTAGCCGTATTCGCGGAGCAGACCGGGACGATCGCGCCAGTCCTCTTTTACCTTGACGTACGTCGTCAAAAAGACTTTCGCGCCGAGGAATTTTTCCATGTCTTGCCGCGCGAACGAGGATACTTCTTTAATCGCTTTGCCTTGCTTGCCGATCAGAATCGCTTTATGGTTTGCCCGTTCGCATACGATGTCTAAATTTACGTCGTATACGCCGTTGTCCAATTGTTCGAATTTGTTGATGACGATGGCTATTCCGTGCGGTATTTCCTTATCGAACTTCAACAATATCTTCTCGCGCATGATCTCCGACAGCATGAACCGCTCGCTTTTGTCCGAAACGACGTCCTCGATGAATACCTTTTCGCCCTCGGGCATTTGCGCCGCCAAAAACGCTTTCAATCGGCGAATGTTTTTGCCCTTGCGCGCCGAGACGGGGAATACGTCGATATCCAAGTCCGCGTCCGACAGCTTCGCTAAGTCCGCAGGGATATTCTCTTTCGGCATGATGTCGATCTTCGTATACGCGATCGCCATGGGTATGCCGAGCGCGCGATATTTTTTAATCAACGCGATATCGTCCTCCTGCACCCCCTCGTGCCCGTCCAAAACGTATAAAATGTAGTCCACCGAACGCGCGCTGACATCCGTCGTGCGCATCATCATGTCCGTTAAGGCGTTCCTCGCCTTGTATATTCCCGGCGTATCCACGAAAACGATTTGGTAATCGTCCTCCGTCAAAACGCCCAATATCCTATCCCTCGTCGTTTGCGGCTTCGGAGAAACGATGGATACTTTCTCCCCTACCATGACGTTAATCAACGTGCTTTTGCCTGCGTTCGCTTTGCCTATCGTCGCTACGTATCCGCTTCTCATGTCTTTCTCCTTACTCCCTCGTGACGCCGAGCGCGGAAAGAACTTCTTCTTCCTTGCTCCGCATTTCCCGTTGCTCTTCTTCCGTGAGATGATCGTATCCCAAACAGTGCATAACGCCGTGTACCAATAAGTAGTGCAACTCCCGTTCGTACGAATGCCCGTATTCGATCGCCTGTTCCCGTGCGCGCTCGCAACAGATAACGACCGAGCCGAGAAACAATCTGCCCTCTTCGTCTATGTCGAAAGGGTGCTCCGCCGCCGACAACGGCTTGCCTTTTATCCCGTCCAAAGCGGGATAGCTGAGGACGTCCGTTACGCGGTCGATATTGCGCGTTTCGCGGTTCAGCCGACGAATTTCCGCGCCGTCCGCAAAGACGAGCTCCAATACGAGCGGCGCATCCGAAGGCACGTGCTCGGAAAGCGTTTTTTCGATGGCGGCAATGCGTTCCGCGGAAAATTCTTCGTCCTGACAATCGATGTAAAACGCGCTCATACGTTCTCTCCTTTGGTCTTACCGTCCGCCGAACGCTTGTATTTGATGCCGGGGTATTTCACGCGGTGGTGGTATACGCCCGTCAAGGCGTTGACGAGGGCAAGACGAATTTTCGTCAAGTCTACCATCGTGATGTCGCACTCGGCGAATTGTTCCAAATCCATGCGCTCCTCGATGACGGAACGAATGGCGCGCTCCGTTTCCTCGGGCGAACGCGCGTTGACGGCGCGGACTGCCGCTTCCGAAGCGTCGGCAATCATGATGATCGCCGCCAGCTTGCTCTGCGGTTTCGGACCGAGATAGGAGAAGTCTTCGATGTTGAGTTCTCCGTCCGTGAGTTTCAACGCTTTCGCGTAGAAATACCGAATGGGCAACGTGCCGTGGTGCTGCAAGGCGATGTCCGCGAGGAAATCGGGCAGGCGGTTGGCTTTTATCAGTTGATAGCCGTCTTTGGCGTGCGAACGAATAATGTCGGCGGACAGCTCGGGCGTCAATTCGTCGTGCAGGTTGTACTCGCCTTGGTTTTCGGTGAAATGTTCGGGATAGTGCAACTTGCCGACGTCGTGATATAAAGCCGCCGCACGCGCCAAATCGACGTTTTCGCCGATTGCCGCCGCGCACGCTTCCGCAAGCGTCGCGACCATCGTCGAATGGTTATACGTGCCCGGCGCTTCCGCTTTTAACTTCTTCAAAATCTTGGCGTCCGAACCGGTAAGCTCGCGCAAGCGGTAGACGGTGAGACAATTGAAAAGCACCTCGAAAAGGGGCAGGACGGCGAGGAATAAAATCGTCGAAAACACGCCGCCGAACAAGCCGTAGCCCATATCCAGCAAAATCTCCTGCCAAGCGGAAAGCCCTGCCGTGGTAGAACCGCTGACGAAGAGGGAAATACCCAACAAGAACACGATCGTATCGATCGGAATGACGATAAATAAACCGATGAGCACGATACGAAAACGGGTGCGCGCTTTGCCTGCGAAGAAAATGGCGAACATACCCGCCGAAAAGGCGATCATCAACGAGGAATAGGCGTTTTGGGGAGGGGTGGAGACCGAAGCCGTGTCCAAAATAAACACGACGAGGGCGGCGACGATATTCATAAAGATCGCCGCGCGACGGTGCACGAGCACGTACACGAGCAACGCCACGAGTGCTACGGGACGGGCGTAGACGTTTACCTTATCGCCGATAAGGCATGCCAAAGCCACGTATAAATCGAGTATCGTGAACAACAGCGCGATGTTTTTGCCCGAAGCAAGCATATCCCTGTCCTCGAAGAAGAAATACAGGTACATGATGACCATCATTAAAAACAGACAGAACAGCGCGTATAGGTATTGCGCGCCGTGCGATTTCAAATCGCTCGTGAAATTGCCGAATTTATCCCAAAGCAGCAATATGCCGCTGAGCGTTGACAAGATTAGGAAATGCAACAAAAACAATAGTACGCTTTTCCAAACGCTGTGTTTCGTCCATTCCTTTCCGTATTCCTTTGCAATCATCTTTCGTTTACTCCTTTCCGCCGTCCTGCGCGCTTCTCGCGCGGCGCGGAGGTCTTTCTTGATTTTCGTGCGATTGCGCCGTGGCGTTCGTCCGTTCAAAATCCTTTTCGTACGCGCGAATAATGCGCATTACGAGCGGATGCCGCACGACGTCCTTCGCCGTCAATCGGCAAACGGCAACCCCGTCTACGTCCTCTAAAATCGACGTCGCGTGGACTAAGCCGCTCGCTTTTCCGTCTAAGTCTATCTGCGTTACGTCGCCCGTGACGACGACTTTGCTACCCTCGCCGATACGCGTTAGGAACATTTTCATCTGCTCTTTCGTCGTGTTTTGCGCTTCGTCCAAAATGATAAACGCGTTCGACAGCGTTCTGCCGCGCATATACGCGAGCGGCGCGACTTCCACACTGCCTTTTTCCAGCATACGCGCGTACGCTTCCACGCCGAGCAGCTCCTGCAAGGCGTCGTACAACGGGCGCAGGTAGGGATCGACTTTCGTTTGCAAATCGCCGGGGAGGAAGCCGAGCTTTTCGCCTGCCTCCACCGCGGGACGGGTGAGAATAATCTTCTCCGCCTGACGGCTCTTGTACGCGGCAACCGCCATACAGACGGCGAGATAGGTCTTTCCCGTGCCGGCAGGACCTACGCCGAAAGTCACCGTGTTTTTCCGAACGGCTTCTACGTATTCCCTTTGTCCCACCGTTTTGCATTTGATCTGCCTGCCGCGCGCCGTCACCGCGATCGCGCCGTCCGAAAGCCGAGCGATGTCCTCGATTCTGCCCTCTTTGGCAAGTTCGATACAATACGCCATGCGGCCTTTGTCGATCTCTTCGCCCGAATCCGCAAGTTGCAACACCGCGCCGAGCGTTTGCGCGCCCAAGCGCACGGCTTCTTCTTCGCCCTCTAGGCGAATTTTTACGCCGTCTACGTAGGCAAGCACGCCCAATTCCCGTGAAAAGAAAGTCAAGTTTTCGTCGAACGCGCCGAGAAGCCGCGCCAGCCTGTCCGACGTTTTCACGTCTACCGTTTGTTTGATTTTCGTCGCGTTTGCCAACGTTGCTCCTCCTAAAAAGTGCGTTGCGTTTTTTATTCGGCAACGGATTGCCGAAAAACGCATACTGCCGAATTAAAAATTCATGCGTTCCAAAACCGTGTATTCGATCTCCACGCGATAGGCGTTTTCCCCGACGGGCGATACCGTGCGGCGTTCTATCTTTTCCGCTTCGGCAAGTCCCAACGCAAGGTACGCCGCCGCGAACGCTTCTTCCTCGTCCGCCGCTTCTATTTCGCCGACGAACGAACAGCCGAGCCGCACGCGCGCGACGACTTCCGTCGCCACCGTCCTTCCGTCTTGCGAGGAAAGCTCCGCCGCCACCAGCGTTTCGCCTGCGCGCACATCGTCGCCGACTTGCTTTTTTGCCGCGCCGCGTAAAACGACCGCGGAAAGCACTTTGCCGTCCCGTCGCGCCGTCATATCGCCCGTTTGCCGCCGCGGTTTTGCGAACGGCGAAGTGCGAAGCTCGACGACGAGCCGATAGCCCTCTTTACGGACGGACGCGTACTCTACGTCCGCAATGCGCAACAACTGCGCCGCGACCGCGTCTTCTTTGCCCGTGCGATAGGGGGCGAACAGCCGAACGCCGTTTTCTCGCAACGCCGCGCGTACTTCGCGCGCGTAAACGCTCGTGCCGCGAAACTCTAAGGCGAATACGTAGCCGTCGGAGATAAGCAATATCGCCAGCGCGAGCAAGCCGCCGAAAAGCAGACCTGCCCTTTTGCGCGCCGCCGCGAGGCATTTTCCGAAGCCGACCGCGCCCATGCGACGAACGGCGTACGGCGCGTATCCGCTTCCATTATAGCACACGTCGGGATAAATTGCAAAAACTTTTTCACTATCTTTTCTCGTTACGCAAAAAACTATTTGATTTTCGGCGATTTTTTTCGCGCGATAGACGGCTACGCCTGCGCGGCGAAGGCGCAACAACGCCCGTTCGGGCATCAGACCTTGCAACAAAATACGCTCGCCCGTCCACAATCGCGGCGCGTTCATCGGCGTTCCCCGACGGTGCGTAAGGAGAGAATTTTGCCGTCCAATTGCAGATCGCCGTCGCAATATTTGCGTATGGATAAGCCGCTGCCCTCCACCTCGACGAGCGTTTCGGAAAAACATACGACGATGCGTTCTTCGGAGAAAGAGTCCAACGCTTTTACGCCCTCGAAATAGCCGCCGCCCCTCGGCACGACGATACAGCGCGAAAACGCGCCGCCGTCTGCGTTTTTGAAAATTTCGTCATACAGCCGCATACCCGTATTATATGAAAGTTTGCGGCGGAATATGCCGCGAGTGGGCGTGGAGGCGATGACGAGCTTGCGTTCCGCGGCAATCCAAGGGATTGCCACGAGATTGCCGCGTCGCTTCGCTCCTCGCAATGACGGACGGGGGGG
>CAYWML010000024.1:10341-16444 GCA_964459515.1 uncultured Clostridia bacterium
GGATTGCCACGAGATTGCCGCGTCGCTTCGCTCCTCGCAATGACGGACGGGGGGGCGTTTTCGCATCATGCAATAACGAGCTTGCGTTCCGCGGCAATCCAAGGGATTGCCACGAGATTGCCACGGCGCGTTCCGCGCCTCGCAATGACGGGCGAGGGACACTTTCCGCGCCTCGCAATGACGGGCGAGGGACACTTTCCGCGCCTCGCAATGACGGACGGGGGCAGGGGTGCGGCTGTCGCCGCCTGAACGCCTTGCGGCGTTGGAACGCGAGCGAAGCTTGCTTGTAGTGTAAATAGTGCGCGACTGTCGTCGCGTAGAACGCCTTGCGGCGTTGGAACGCGAGCGAAGCTTGCTTGTAGTGTAAATAGTGCGCGACTGTCGTCGCGTGGAACGCCTTGCGGCGTTGAGTTCGCAGCGGGGCGTTGCCCCCTGCACCCCCACAAGGAGCAACGCTCCTTGACCACGGGTTGAGATTGCCGCGGCGCGTTTGCGCGCCGCGCGATGACGGGGAGCGGTTTAGCCGAGAATATGCTCCAAATCGCTCTTGGCGCGTTGCGGTTCGTCGGTTTTGCAAACGATCGTCAGGACGTCGCCGCCGCGGAGCTGCGTGTCGCCGTCGGGCAAAATCACCTCTTCGCCGCGACGAATTTCCGTTACGCGTGCGTTCGCAGGCCATAAAACGTCGCGGACTTCGCGCTTATCCGCCATAGAACCGTGCGCTACGCCGAAAACAAATACTTCCCGTACCGCGCGTTCGCGTATGCCCGTTTCTTCTTCATACGCCTCCAAAAGCTCTTCGTAAATGCCGTCCGTACGCGACATTTCGCCGATCATGTAGCCGATCGATACGCCGATGACGACGGGAAGAAGGGGCGCGAAACTGCCCGTAAATTCGCAAATCATGATAATCGCCGTCAAAGGCGCTTTTACCACGGTCGTGAAAAAGGAAGCCAAGCAAATCATCACCATGAGGTCGGCGTACGGGCGCATATTCGGAACGACGGATATCCACGCTTGATTGAGCAAACAGCCGAGGCACGCGCCGACGGCGATAATCGGAATGAAGATGCCGCAGGGCAAGCCTGCGCCGACATTGACGCTCGTAATCAGCGTTTTCAAAAGCAATACGCAAAGGAGCGTCCATACGAGCGATTGTCCGAAAAGGCTTTCCGTCGTCGGTTCTCGCACGCCGCCCATCGTGCCGAGAGATTCTATCAAATCGTGTCCGCCGCCCATCGCGCCTACGGCAAGCAGACTGACGACGCCGCCGACAAGCACGGCTACGAGTATGCGCAGACCGTGCGTAAACTCCGCGCGTTTCGCTTTCAGCCGTGAAAACCGATCGCGCATAAGAAAACACAAGCGGTAAAAACCCACGCCAGCCAAGCCGCAAACCGCGCCCGATAAAACGACGAACCCGTAATAGCGCAGGGGCAGGGCGTTGAATACATAGGAATGGAAGGAACTGACAATCTCCATGCCGAACAGCTTATATAACACCGAACGCGTCAATACGCCGAAGATAACGGACGAGAAAGCGCAAATAAAGACTTCGGGCGTGAAGCGTTTGTGCGCTTCTTCGAAAGCGAATACGATGCCCGTAAGCGGTGCGTTCGACGCCACGGCAAGCCCCGTGCACGCGCCGCCCGTAATTTGATAACGGCGCACCATTTCGTCTCTGCCGAGCATACTCGCTACGCCGTCCCCTGCCGCCGCGCCGATAAATACGCTCGGTCCTTCCGATCCGATGGAAAGCCCCATGAAAATACTTAAAAGGCTCGCCGCGAACATGGAAGTCAAATCCCGATACCAACGAAAACGCACGATACCGCGCGTTGCGCCCTCTGCCTGCGGAATGCCGCAACCGCGTATTGCCGAGGACACTTTGACGAGCGCGCCGATAAGCACCGCGCCGAACGCAAGCACAAACAATAAGAGCGGAATAAAAAGGGGATTGGCGCGTACGAACGCGTAGACGTTCCTCGAAAGTTCCTCGCCCTTGTGGGTGAGGATATTGAACAGCGTGACAATCGCGCCGGCAAAAACGCCCGTAACGCTGCCGAACAGCACCAACTCGATAAAGCTACGGTAAAGATTGCCGCGATTATGCTTTTGCTTTATGCTTTTTCGCATAGCCTTTTCGCTCCTTACAAGGAATAGTACAATTTGCGGTACGCGCCGTGCAACGCCAACAACTCTTCGTGCGTGCCCTGTTCTACGACGCGCCCATCTTCCATGACGAGAATGCAATCGGCGTTGCGTATCGTGGATAAACGGTGCGCGACGATAAAGGTCGTTCTGCCCTGCATGAGTTTCCCGAAAGCGTCCCCGATCTTACGCTCCGTACGCGTATCGATAGACGACGTCGCTTCGTCCAAAATCAACATGGACGGCTTGGTGAGCATAACGCGCGCTATGCACAAAAGCTGCTTTTGCCCTTCGGACAAGCCGCCGCCCTCGTTTAGCGGCGTATCGTAGCCTTGCGCCATACGCTTTATGAACGAATGCGCGTGCGCCGCTTTCGCCGCCGCCACCATTTCTTCGTCCGAGCACTGCGGCGCGCCCAGTTTGAGATTTTCGCGTACCGTGCCGCTTTTCAGCCATGTTTCCTGCAATACCATGCCGTATTGCGAACGCAACGAACGGCGCGTGACTTCCCGTATATCCTGCCCGTCCACCGATATCGCGCCGCCGTTGACGTCGTAAAAACGCATCAAAAGGTTGATAAGCGTGGTCTTGCCCGAACCCGTCTTGCCGACGATTGCGACGCGTTGCCCCGTCACGGCGGAAAGGGATAAGTCTTCGATGAGCGGTTTATTCGCCGTATAGGAGAAAGCTACGCGCTCCAAGCGCACGTTGCCCTGCGTATTTTGCAAATCGCGGTTGCCTTCGTCGGAGATCTCCGACGGCTCGTCTATCAATTCGAATATGCGCGCCGCGCAAACGAACGCGCTCTTCAATTCGGTGATTACGCCCGAAATTTCGTTGAACGGCTTCGTGTATTGGTTGGCGTAGGAAAGGAACTTCGTCCACGCGCCGACGGAAAAACCGCCGCCGATGACTTCCAACGCGCCGAGCAACGCGACGAGGGCGTAAATGAGGTTGTTGATAAACCGCGTGGAGGGGTTGGTCAACGAGGAATAAAAAGTGGCGTTTAAGGAGGCGTTTTTCAAACGCTCGTTAATCTCGTCGAAGCGCGCTTCGTTTTCCTTTGCGTGCCCGAACGCGCGCGTAAGCTTCAAGCCGCCGATCGCCTCTTCGGCGAAACCCGTCTGCTCTCCGCGCACCGCCGTTTGCTCCACGAAAAATTTATGCGTGTGCGTTGCGATAAAGCGCGCGACGAAAAGGGAAAGCGGCGTCACCAAGACGACGACCAAGCCGATCTTTACACTGGTAAGCAACATGAAAGCGATTGTGCCGACAATCGTCATGACGCCCGTGAAAAATTGCGTAAAACCGAGCAACAGTCCGTCGGCGAACTGGTCGGCATCCGCCACCACGCGGCTGACGGTATCCCCGTGCGAGTGCCCGTCGATATACTTTAAGGGCAACGCGCCGATCTTCGCGAACGCGTCTTTGCGGATATCGCGCACGACGTTGCAGGAAATGCGGTTGTTGCAAAGGCTCATCAGCCATTGCGCCAAGGCGGCTACGCCTGCCGCTACGCCCGTTTTCAAAAACAGCGCGTACAACCTCTCCCACGAAACGCCCGTTTCCGCGATACAGTCTACGGCGTCCCCGAACAGCACGGGCACGCACAGCGTCGCCGCCACCGATACGACGGCGCACAGCAACGAACCGATAAGCGCGAGGGGGTATTTTCCTACATAGCGGAGCACGCGCGAAAGCGTTCCGCTCTCTTTTTTCATCGTTCGCATGCTTCGTCCTCCCGTTCGTATTGCGAAAAGTAGATTTCGCGATAGACTTCGCACCGCGCGAGCAGCTCTTCGTGCGTGCCGACGTCCGCCGTTTTTCCGTCGTCCAATACGACGATCTTATCCGCTTCCCGTACCGAAGAAGCGCGTTGCGATACGATGACGACCGTCGTTTGCAGGCTCTTTATCGCTTTACGCAAAGCGGCGTCCGTCGCGTAATCCAACGCGGACGAGGAATCGTCCAAGATCAAAATGTCCGGCTCTCGCACGAGGGCGCGCGCCACCGTAAGCCGCTGTTTCTGTCCGCCCGAAAAGTTTTTGCCGCCCTGCTCCACAGGGGCGTCTAAGCCGCCTTTGCCTTGCACCACCTCTTCCGCTTGCGCCAAGCGCACGGCACGCCACAACGCTTCGTCGTCGGCGTCCGCTTTGCCCCACAACAGATTTTCGCGGAGCGTGCCCGAAAACAGCAACGCTTTCTGCGGAACGACGCCTACGCGGTCGCGTAAATACGCCTGCATGTCCGCGCGGCAAACGTCCTTGCCGTCCACCAGCACCCGTCCCGACGTCGCGTCGTAAAAATGGGGTATGAGTTGGACAAGGGAGCTTTTACCCGAACCCGTGCCGCCGATGATACCCACCGTTTCGCCGCGTTTTACGGTGAAATCGATATCCGAAAGCGCGGCGTCCGCACCGACGGAATAGCAAAGCCCGACGTGCTCGAACCGAATCTTTTCGTCTGTTTCCGCCACGGGGGGACAATCGTCGGAAATACGCAACGTGGACTCCGTTTGCAATACGGATTCTATGCGGCTCGCGCTCGCAGCCGCTTTCGTCACCGTTACGATGAGGTTGGCAAGCTTGATAAGCTCGATGAGGATCTGCCCCATGAGATTGTATAACGCGATTACTTTGCCTTGGGTGAGCGTGCCGCTCTCCACGCGGATCGCGCCTTTCCACAGCAACAGAATAATTGCCAAATTGATAAGCGCGTAGGTGAGCGGATTGGTGATTGCGGCGATTCCGCCGACGAATTTTCTGCCTTTGGTCAGCGTTTCGTTGCGCTCGTTGAAAAGGGCGCGTTCGTCCTCTTCTTTGCAAAACGCGCGCAAAACGCGTGCGCCCGAAAGGTTTTCACGCGTGGAAAGCAGGACTTTGTCCAACTTTTCCTGCGTGCGCTTGTACAGCGGCATACACGCAAACATGACGGCGTACACGACGACGGCGAGCGCGATAATCGTGCCGCCGAATAGACCGAAAAAGGACGGATCGATAACGCAGGCGCATATCCACGCGCCGAATACGATGAAGGGCGAGCGAAGCAAAAGGCGTAAAAACAAATTGACGCCCGTTTGCATTTTATCCACGTCACTCGTCATGCGCGTAAGGAGGGTGGCTTCGCCTAAGCGGTCGATGTCCCGATAGCCGAGCGTTTGCAATTTTTTGAACAGGTCGCTGCGCACGTCCGCCGCAACGCCCGTCGCCGTGCGCGCGGAAAAATACTGCGCCACGACGGAGAATAAAAATCCCAACAAGCCGAACGCGCCGAGAAGCAGGCAGAGCCGCACGGCATAGCCTTTATCGGCGGAGGGATAGCCGCCGTTTACTTCCGCGCCGAAGCCTTTATCGACAATTAAAGCGACGACGAAGGGCGTCAACAGCTCGAATGCGGCTTCTAACAGCTTGAACAGCGGACCGAGCACCGCTTGCTTTTTATAGGGTTTGAAATAGGTCAAAATCTTTTTCATACCTTTCATTATACCATAAATTTCCGAGAAAAGCAAGGAATTAGCACGGAAAACGCCGCATATTATACGTCGCGCCGAGGGCGCGCGTGCACGCGTGCGTTTTTGAGCATTTCGGGCGTTTTGGGCGTTTCGCGGACGATAAAACGCAGTGAATAAAAAAATAGGCATACCATGTATGCGTTGAAATAAAAAGTATAATACTTTTCGGTTGCGTGGTTTCGACGGGCTTTTTCACGGGCAATAAAACGCGTTGAATGGACGGAACAGGTATGCCATGTATGCGTTGAATAACTTTTTATTGTTTCGGGATAGGGGCGCGGTTTCCGCGGCAATCCTGTGGATTGCCACGAGATTGCCACGGCACATTCGTGCCTCGCAATGACGGACGGGGGGGCGTTTTTACACCTTGCAACGACGAGCCTGCGTTCCGCGGCAATCCTGTGGATTGCCACGAGATTGCCACGGCACATTCGTGCCTCG
>CAYWML010000024.1:16544-17914 GCA_964459515.1 uncultured Clostridia bacterium
CAATGACGGACGGGGACGTTTTTGCGCCTTGCAATGACGAGCCTGCGTTCCGCGGCAATCTCGCGGCACATTCGTGCCTCGCAATGACAGGCGAGGGGGGGGCGTTTTCGCGCCTTGCAATGGCGAGCTTGCGTTCCGCGGCAAGCCGTTGGCTTGCCGCGAGATTGCCGCGTCGCTTCGCTCCTCGCAATGACGGACGAGGGCGTTTTCGCACCACGCGTTGCCGCGATTATTTTTCCGTTTCGGAAGCTTCGTCCGTAGCCGCGGCTTGCGGCGCGAGCAGCTCTGCGTAGACTGCTTTATAAGCGCGGATCTCCACCAAGCGCGCACCGTCTTCCGTGGACGGCAGGCTCTCGTTTGCACGGTAGATACGGCAGGCGTTCAACAGCTTGTTGATAAACACGCCGAACACGACGAACAGCGCGACGGTGACGCAACCGAGCACAATCGTCGGCGTAACGAAACGATTGTCGGGCGTGGAAAAATTTTTCAACCCGACGATAATCACCGCCGCCAAAGCCACGACGAAGGGCAAACCCGAAAGCACGAACGCGAGCGCCGCGCGCGCTCTGCGCACGGACAGATACTCCCTACGGCGCGCTTGCGCCTCGCCGACGGTTTGCGCGAGCGGTTTCTCCTCGGCGGAAAGCTCTTGAACGCGGCGTTCGAAGTCGGCACGATGTTCCTTGCGGACGATCTGCAACGCTTCCGTGCCGAGGTCGTATTCCAAACCTTCCATACCCGTTTCCAAGTATTCTTCCAACAGCTTGTCCGGCTCGGAAAAGCCTTTCGTTTTGGCGCGCCAATAGCCGACGGACGCCGCCGTGGCGATTCCGTCCAGTTGCAACGCTTCTTCGTATTTTTGCTCCGCCGCCGCAAAATCCGCTTCGGCAAGCAGCTTTTCGCCCTCGGCGCAAGCCGCTTCGTACGCCGCGCGGCGTTGCTCCGCCGCTTCCGCTTTTTGCTTACGTACCAGAGCGGCTTCTTCCGCGCTCAGCCCGACTAAATCCTCGTCGTCCTCCTCCCAATCGGGAAATTCAAAGGCGATTTCGTCCGCTTCTTCGGGTTGCTCGCCCTCGGTAAGCGTTTCGTCGGTCACGTCTACGTAGCCGTCCGCCGTTTTGCGCAGGCGTATGCCTCTGCCGTACTCGTCGTCGATAATTCTTTCTTCCATGCTTTTTTCCGTCCTTTTATTGTTGTTTTAACGTTGTCGTATAATTTTGTTTGCGCCGCGGCAAGCCTATGGCTCGCCACGAGATTGCCGCGTCGCTTCGCTCCTCGCAATGACAGGGGGCGCGTATTTCGAGCTTGCGTTCCGCGGCAAGCCTATGGCTCGCCACGAGATTGCCGCGTCGCTTCGCTCCTCGCAA
>CAYWML010000024.1:18014-21347 GCA_964459515.1 uncultured Clostridia bacterium
TGACAGGAGGAGGCACTATTGCGGCGTTTCGTCCGCTTGCAAGGCGAAGGGGTTGCGCCAAAAACGGCGTTTTTTCGTCAATGACGACGGCGAAACCGTCGAAACGACGAAACAGCGGTACTTGCCGCGATAGCGGCTTTTTGCCCATTCGCATAACTCCCTCGTTTCAAACAGCGCGATCACGCAACTGCCCGAACCCGTCATCGTCACGCCCAGCGGCGAAAACGACAAGGCTTCCGAATAGGCGCGCGCCACGTCTTCGTTGAGCGCGGCGGCAGGCACGTAAAGGGCGTTCGTCAAATACCTACCCACTCCGTTTATATCATTCGTCGATAATTTTTCTATACATTTTTCCGTGAAAAGCGGAACGTTTTCGTGCGCCGTCGCGTCGTATGCGCGATAGCAACTACCAGCCGAAACGCCGCTGTCGGGGCAAATACACAAAAACCACAAACGAGCGGATACACCGAGCGGCGTAACTTTATCCCCCCTGCCTTGCATTCGGGCAAAACCGCCCGTCAGCATATAGCCCGTATCGCTCCCCAGCTCGTCCGCGAGCTGTTTCAACCGCGTTTGGTCGTTTATGCCGTACAGACGCGCCATTCCGTTCAAAACGCCTGCCGTATCGGCGGAAGAACCGCCCATACCTGCGCCCATCGGAATATTTTTATACACGACGATATTTGCGCCGTCCGTGCCGAACGCAGCCGAAAAGGCTTCTGCCGCTTTCAAAGCGTTGTTCTCTTCGGGCGGAATGCTTTCGCTTCCCATACCGTGCATAACAACCGAACTACGCGCGCCGCGACGAGGGCGTAAAACGATTTCATCGTACAAATCGACGGAAGCAACCAAAGAATCGAGGGCGTGATACCCTGCCTCCGTCCCGACAATGTCGAGGGTGAGGTTGATTTTTGCGTACGCTTTCACTTTCACCGTTTTCACAGACGTTTTCTCCTCGGTAGCCGTAAAAGCGGCGAAACCGAACGCCGCTTTTCGAGATTACCGTTTTATTGTACCATACTTTTGCCGAAAATACAATGCTTTCCGCAAAATTCCGCGCTTTTTTTATAAAAATTTCTTTTTTCGCGCCATATTTTGCCGTAGCAGGGCGGTTTTAGCCCTCTTTTTCGTCCGTCAATTGGCGGTAGACGAAAATCCGCTCTTCCGAGCGCAACGGAAATTCCAACTTCGGATTGCTTTTTTGCAACTCTTCGGGGGCGCAACCCAAGCGTTTGGCAACCGTCCAAAGCTCTTCGCCGGCGTTCGTTACGAACACGGAAAAGGCACTGTCGGCATCGGCGCGCGCTTCGCCCTCCGTCGCTTCGGAGATATACCGCAAGGAGCACGGCTCGTAGTGCGAAAAACTGCAACGGAGCACGGCTTCCGCCTCCGTTTCCCCGTTTTGACGGCGGCGTATATTTAAGCCGCACACCGCGCATTGCATTTCGCTTTCCGTCGCGTTCGTCGGCGCAGGGAACACGAAAGGCAGGGTAAGTGTTGCCGTGCGATAGCTTCCTTCGTCGTTTCTTAAAAGCACTTCGGCAAGAGCCGCGCCCTCCACCTCTGCGCCGCGTTCGCCTTTTCGTACGGTTGCTTCCGCGCGCGGAAGCACTGCCGCGCACAAGCGATATTCGCCCTCGGGCAACGCGCCGAGCACCGCCGCGCCGCTTATGCGTTCGATACAAGTTTCGTGCTTCGTCAAATACCTGCCCTCGTCGTTTTTGTATTCCAACGAAATATCGTTATGCAAAGAGAAGGCGTCCGTCGCCACGGTTATCGTTTCCTGCACCGACAGCGCGCACTCGGCGGAAAGGCAATAGGAAACGACGGTTTTACCTGCGCCCGTTTCCTCGTCGAGCTGTACGGACAGCCGCGCGGCTTTCACGAACACACGCGCGCTCGCAACGACGTTGCCGAAGGCTTCCTCGCTCGGAATTTGCATACGGAAGGGAATCAGCCGTTCGTACGAGCAGATCTCCTCATCGCTTTTCAGCACGCAGATATGCAAGGCAAGATCGCCCTCGATCTCCACCTGCCCGTTGCTCGCGATTACGCGCCGCACCGCCGCTTGCTCGCTGTGGAGCAATATATCGCCCACGCACTCCGTTTCAAACTCGTCCTCGCCCTCCGTTTCCCCGAAGGCGCAAAGCAGCTTATGCACGGTGCAAGGCTCGCTTTTCGCAATCAAGCCCTCGCCGCTCGCGAGGTATTCCAGCTGTTTGTTGCCGTAGACGGTATGCGCGGCATCCACAACGACGGAAACGTACAAACCCGAACCCTCTCTGCGCCACGTGACGTTTTCGGAGGAAAGCTCCGTCCGACAAAAACACGACGGCGAAACGAGCGCGTTTTCGGCTTTGTGGAAGAACTCCGCACCGCGCTCCGCACGGCAAACTTTCTTGTTGCCGTCCTCGTAAACAAGCCCGAGCACCAGCCTGCCGCCGTATTGAATCTCGCCGTCCAAGCAGGTGCATTCCGTCGGCGCGGCGACGGCGTGAACGGCTAAAATCGTGCTGATTTCGCTCCCCGACAGTCGGCATTCTACGATCGATTGGCTTTTTTGACGGCAAATCTCGCCGACGTAACGATAAGTTTCAAATTGTGGTTTCAACATAATCTCCTTTCCTTGTTGTTTTTATTGCCTTTGTAGTATATGCCGCGCCGTCGGACGTTAGAACGAAAATAAAGCGCGGAAAGGGTGCGTTTTGGAATATTTTTCCGAAAAAGGGCGCATACTGAAAGCATGATTAAACCGAGCGGAAGTATACAGGAAATCAAACGAATGGTACAGGCGTGCGCCGAACGGCGCGTAGCGGTGCACGTCAATTTGGGCAGAAACAAAAGCGTGCGTTTTAACGGCGTACTGTCGGGGGTGTACCCTGCGTTGTTTACGGTACAGCCCGACGACGCGGATTTTTTGGGAAAGACGGCGTACTCCTACTCCGACGTGCTTTGCGGAAACGTTAAAATCAAGCGGCTGTAAAAGGGGAAACGGCGGTGCGTAAGCACCGCCGTTAAAACGTAAGAGGGTATAGGGAGCGGCGTTTCCGCGGCGCGAATATGCCGTGCAACGATAGAGGGATAGAGGGAGCGATAATAGAGCCTGCGTTCCGCGGAAAGCCATAGGCTTGCCGCGAGATTGCCACGTCGCTTCGCTCCTCGCAATGACGGACGAGGGGCGTTCGCTCTTCGCGGTGACGGACGAGGGGGCGTTTTCGCATCTTGCTATGACGAGCCTGCGTTCCGCGGAAAGCCATAGGCTTGCCGCGAGATTGCCGCGTCGCTTCGCTCCTCGCAATGACGGACGAGGGGCGTTCGCTCTTCGCGGTGACG
>CAYWML010000025.1:0-20669 GCA_964459515.1 uncultured Clostridia bacterium
TATACATGTCTTTTGTTTTTTTGTCCAGTCTTTTTGTACCATTTTCCGCTCCTCGCAATGACAGTAGAGAATTACGCGCAAACGCCCGTGCGAAAAACGCACGGGCGTTTGGTATAAACGACAACCGCGGCGAAACTTGTTCGCCGCGGTTGTTCTCTGTTATTTTATTGTCCCGTTCGCTTTTTATCAAAGAGGTATTTCAGGCATATCGATTGTCCCGTTTCCCTTGCCGTTCGACGGATTGTCGAGCTGATTGTCGGGGGATTTCTCCGACGAACTTTCGGACGAACTATCCGACAAATCGCTTGCGCTGATTGTTGCCGACGCCCCGTTTTCCGAACTGCCCTCTAACTCGTTTTCCAAGCTACTCACCAACCCGTTTTCCGTGCTATTCCCCGCGCCTGTGCTTACGCTCGCCATAACGCTCGAATATTTATTCGACGTATCTCCGCCGTGGCAACCGACCGCCGCGACCGTCCACGCGCAAATGCACAACGCCGAAAACGCGACAACGCGCGCAACGCCTTTCCGTATTTTTCGCATACCTTATTCCTCACTGAACGGATCGTCAAACTCGATATCGAACGCGTTAAACGCATTCATGCCGCCGACGCTCGTCCGCACGACGTCCTCAACTGAAAATAAAACGACCTTTAATTCCATTTCCGTATAGTTTTTCATCTTTCGTTTCCTCCGTTACGCCACGTACGCCGAAGCCGCAACGCCATAGTTATACAACGCCAGCGCAAGCGCCTTGTCCGCCTCCGTCGCACTCGCCGCATTCGTTGCCATAGACAAACATGCGTTTATACTTCCCGACAACGTCTGCAACACCTTTTCGCCGTTTTTCAAAACAAATTCGTAATTGTTTCCGTAGAACTTCGGCGATATAGCCGCCGTATAGAAGTAGCTGTCCTCCGAAGCCGTCATTTCCACGCCGCCGCAAGTAAGCGTGTACCCCTCGGGCAATGCCCCCGAAAGCCGCACGTATATCTTATTTTCGCTGTCGAAGCGAATACCTGCGCCCTTGATCCAAACGGCGCAATCGTCTTTCGTCACGCCACTCGCCGTCACGGGCGAAAAACTTGCCGCAGGAATTTCCGTAGCCGAAGCCGCCGTCAACAAGGATTCAACGCCGTCCGTTGCCAAGTTTTCCGTGTTATAATTTTGGTACGTCTGCGCCGCCGCGCCGTAACGCAACATTTCCGAAAGCAACGCTTTCAATTCCGACGAAGACTCGTCGCTTTCGAGCAACGTTTTCGCATATTCGCGAACGCTGAACGAATCTTTCACGTCGATACACGCTTCGCCGTTCCACAACTCCGCCTTAATCGTATCCGCCATGCACTGCGGCGTAAGCGAAAGGGTGAATTTATATCTGCCGTCCGCTTGCTTTTCGCCGTTTACCGCAGTCGGCGTGCCTTCGCCCACCGTAAAGCGCATTTGCAACGACGAAACGCTATCGTCCCATACCTTCGCGAAATAGTTCACGCCGATATCGCCGCCCAAGGACACCGATGCGCTATCGATTGTCGCCGCAAGCTGCGTGTAGTAAACGGCGGTTACAGTGCCTGCCGCTTGTTTGTACAGCTGAATAGCCGTTTGATTAGAGCTATAATAACGAAAACGAGTTCCGCTTGCATTATACTGAACATATCCTTTACTAGATGTAATCGTTGCTTTTTCAGAATCTACGGAAATAGAATTAACCAAAGGATTATTCTTATCCGTATCCAATCCTTTATCGCCGCTTTTAAGTCCTATATAGTATCCGCTTTTGGATTGGACGGAATAGCCGCCGTCCATAGCAACAATAGAAAAGGTACTTTTTGAAATATCCTCTGTCGCGGCAATTTTATTGTCGCTAATCGTAATTTCCTTTTGATTTTTTTGACTATCCAAAGAATCTAATGAGCCATCAAAAATAATATTCTTAGCTTCACACACAATCAAGTATTCGCCCGACCAATCGGAAAGATTTTCCGTTACTTTCTCATAATCGCCGCCACCCAAGCCTTTTCCTTGGAATACCGCATAAAACGTTTTATCGCCCGTTACGGTGTATTCGGTGCAAACCGTAGGCTTTGCCTGAACACTGCCCGTAACTTCGCTTTCCGCCCAACCGACAAACGTACCGTAAGCCGCAGGAAAATCATTCTCTGTTTTTAAGGTGTAAAGACTGCCCTTTGTCGCCGTATCCGTTGCCGTCGTTGCGCCCCAAACGGAATAACTAATGGTACAGCTCGGCGCAGAATTGCCGCATTCACTGCAAACCCCGTTCGTATAGGTACACTCTGTTGTTTCGCCGACAACGTCGCTTCCGCAGGCGCACTTGCCGTTTTCGGTGTGCGTGCCGTCGGCATTTTTCGTATAGGTTACTCCTTTCGTTCTATCAATCGCACAATTTTCCGTAGTGCCCGAAATCGTTCTGCCACAAACACAACTGCCGCTTACGGTATGCGTGCCGTCACCGTTAGCGGAATACTTTACTTCGCCCGTAGCTACGCAATCGACCGTTTTCGTCACGTTTTCTGCTCCGCACTCCGTACAAGTTCCCGTAACGGTATGCGTTTTCCCGTCCTCGTTTTGCGTGGGGGTCGCATTATCGGGAAGTATATGATCACAAGAAGTTTCTACTTTTTTATAAAGCTGAATGGCTTGTTGACTGGAATATGAGCTAGACTTATAGTAACGAAAACGTGTCTGATTACTCTGATTATTATAACGAAGATATGCACCGCCGCTGGATTTTATTGTTATGTTTTCGCCGTCCATCGAAAGCGTATTGACAAGAGCCGTATCCGAATCCGTCAAGCTATTGGAATTACTAGTAGCCCCTATATATTTTCCGTTATTAGCCAGTATGGAATATCCGCCTGTCACACTTGCAATCGTAAAAGCATACTTTTCATCTACCGAAATCGTATCATTTGTAATTTTAACCGATACGTTATTCTTTGTAGCATCCAGCTTCGTCAAAGATCCATCAAAAATCACATTGCCGCTTTCGTATACAATCAAGTATTCTCCCGACCAATCTTCGGGGGATTCCTTCACTTTCGCATAGGTTGCCGTTGTTGCCGTTTCGTCGTCTGCGAGAACAGAAAAGGGCTTTGCAGGCTGCACCAGCCCGACAAAGCCCAAAATTGCCGTAACGCACATAACAACAAACGAAAACAGAATTGAAACCCATTTTTGTCTTTTGCTGTGTATCATAAACTTACTCCTTTATATAAAAAATTTCTTTTGCCATAGTTTGAAAAAATTTTTTCGCTTCTCCCTGTCATCGCGAGGCAAATTTATTTGCCGTGGCGATCTCGCCGATAGGCGGAAACATATGCCCGTCATTGCGAGGCACAAATGTGCCGTGGCAATCTCCGCCGTCAGGCGGAAACGTATGCCCGTCATTGCGAGGCAAATTTATTTGCCGTGGCAATCTCCGCCGTCAGGCGGAAACGGAGGCAACCCCCGAACATGGCTTCCGCGCCAATCCTACGGATTGCCACGAGATTGCTTCGTCGCCTTGCTCCTCGCAATGACAAACACAGGCGGAAACGCCCCCTCTTGTCATTGCGAGGCAAATTTATTTGCCGTGGCAATCTCCGCCGTCAGGCGGAAACGGAGGCAACCCCCGAACATGGCTTCCGCGCCAATCCTACGGATTGCCACGAGATTGCTTCGTCGCCTTGCTCCTCGCAATGACAAACACAGGCGGAAACGCCCCCTCTTGTCATTGCGAGGCAAATTTATTTGCCGTGGCAATCTCCGCCGTCAGGCGGAAACGGGAAAGAAACTGTTTTGCAACAACTTATTGCACGTAGTGCAATAAGTTTATAGCCCCATGGGGCTATGCCGTCTTTGTAGCGACGGCAGATTTTCCATAAAGTCGTTTATTCAATTGTTAGTTTAGCATTATTATAATATAAAAAAAACGCATTGTCAAGAAAACGCACACACATTTTTCATACTTTTTTAATTTGTTTTTCACAAGCCGTATTTTTCCCCATGCCGTCGCGAGAATTATAACGACGTGGCAAGCCATAGGCTTGCCGCGAGATTGCCGCGGCACGTTCCGTGCCATGCAAGGACGAGCATGGGTTTCCGCCGCACCTTTGTCATTGCGAGGAGCGAAGCGACGTGGCAATCTCCGCCGTTAGGCGGAAAACGGGGACATGTATTTCGGGTATGCGTTCCGCGCCAATCCTACGGATTGCCGCGAGATTGCTTCGTCGCCTTGCTCCTCGCAATGACAAACATAAACACACCTCTCTCATCATGCGGCACATTCCGTGCCGCGACAATGTTGCGAAAAAAGCGACTACTGTCGCTTAAAAGATTTACGGCGGCGCAAATGCGCCGCCGTATTGTTACCTTAATATGCTCTTGCGTAGATAATCACGTGTTCGGCAGGTTTACCGCACACCGCGCAACGCTCCGCCGTTTCGCCCTCGGCGTATACGCGCGCCGTTGCCGCCGTTTCTTCCTTTATCTTGTCTTCGCAAGCGCGACAACCGCACCAACCCGCTTTTACGAATTTGCCGTTTTCCACGCCCGACAAAATACCTGCCATGTCGTCCGCATATACAATGCGAGAATCGCGATGACGGCGCGCTTTTTCCAACAAGGCTTTCTGTACGTCGTCCAACAATGCGCGCACGGAAGCCGCCGCATTCGCCAAAGGAAACTCCGTCTTTTCAAAATTATCCCTGCGCGCACAAAGCATTTTGCCGTTTTCGATATCGCGCGGCCCTAATTCGATACGTACGGGAACGCCTTTCATCTCCCATTCGTTAAACTTCCAGCCGGGGCTATTATCCGTCGAATCAAGCGTTACACGAATACCTGCCCCCTCCAACTCGGCTTTCAACGCTTCACACGCTTCCATTACGCCGCCCTTGCGCGCCGCTATGGGAACGATTACGCACTGCACAGGCGCGATCACGGGAGGCAATACCAAACCACGCTCGTCACCGTGCGTCATGATAATCGCGCCGATCAAGCGCGTCGATACGCCCCACGACGTCGTAAACGCCTTTTTATGCGCCCCGTCGCTATCCAAGAACTGAATATCGAACGCCGTAGAGAAATTCTGCCCGAGATAGTGCGAAGTGCCTGCCTGCAAGCTCTTGCCGTCGTGCATCATGGCTTCCATCGTGTACGTTGCCACAGCCCCTGCAAAACGCTCCTTTTCCGTCTTGCGACCTGTGATCACGGGGATTGCAAGGCAATTTTCCGCGAACTCTTTATAAAGTTGCAGCATAGCTTGCGTTTCCGCCTCGGCTTCCTCGGCGTTGGCATGCACGGTATGCCCTTCCTGCCACAAAAATTCGCTCGTACGCAAGAAAGGACGCGTCGTCTTTTCCCAACGCATGACGTTGCACCATTGGTTCACTTTCATAGGCAAATCGCGATAGGACTGCACCCATTTCGCGCACATCGTGCCGATAATCGTTTCCGAAGTCGGACGGATTGCCAAAGGCTCGGTGAGTTTTTCACCGCCGGCAACCGTCACAACGGCAACCTCGGGCGCGAAACCTTCCACGTGCTCCGCCTCTTTCGTGAAATAGCTCATGGGAATCAGCAACGGGAAATATGCGTTCTCCACGCCGCGTTTCTTAAAGCGAGCGTTCATCTCGTTTTGTATATTTTCCCAAATCGCATAGCCGTACGGACGAATAACCATCGTGCCTTTAACAGGACCGTAATCCACCAATTTCGTCTTTAATACGACGTCCGTATACCATTGCGGAAAATCCTCTTCGATATTGGCAATTTGTTCCACAAATTGATTTTCTTTTGCCATAATAATTCTCGTTCTCCTTTTTCTAATCCTTTCAGCCAAAACCGCCGCGCGTTTTTCTTATCGCATATCCGCGAGCCGCGGCGTTTCTTCTACAAAATCCGCCCCTCAAAAGCCGTTGCTTTTAAGGGGCGAACGATAAATCCGCTGTTCCTCTCCCGTCCGTTTTTTACGGGAGCGTTCGGCAATGCTTCGATTACGCCTCGAAATCGTCCGTAGAAGGCGTTTCCTCGTCTGCCGCATTCGGCTCATTCGTTACTTCCGATTCTTCCGTAGCGGTATCGACGCGTTTTGCAAAATTCACGTTTAAGTATTGATGACAATGCGGGCAAAACTTATAATGCGAATCGTTGCTAACCACGATTTGCGCTCCGCAATCCGGGTTCGGGCATTCCGCAATCCAAGTTTCCCTCTCGTCTTCATCTTCCGTAGGCTCTTCGGCTTCGTCTTCGTTTTCTTCGTCTGCGACTTCATTCGTAAGTTCTTGCGCGTCGGTTTCGTTTTGTTCGAAGTCCGCAACGCCCGTTTCCTCCGAAACTTCGTCGGGAAGCTCTTCCGCCAGCTCGTCTGCGAAATCTTCCGTTTCGGGGAATTCCGCCGCGTCATCGCCTTGATAAAGCGTGGAAAGCGTATCGTCCTGCGGCTCTTCCGCACCTGCTTCGGGTGCCATGAAATCGGTTTCTTCCGTTACGGGATTTTGCGCTTGTTGCGCTTGCAATTCGTGTTGTTCACGATATTGTCGCATAAGGTCTACGTAGCTAACAGCAGGCGTTTGCGGCTGTTGCGCGCCGTAAGGCATTTGCGATTGTTGTACGCCGTAAGGCATTTGCGATTGTTGTACGCCGTAGGGCATTTGCGGCTGTTGCGCACCGTAAGCCGCTTCGCGCTTCTGGCGCATGAGATCGGAATACGTATAAGTCGGTGCATATTGCGCGCCCGTCAGTTCTTCCGTTTTCTTTTTCAATTCTTGATTTTGACGAAGCAAGTCGATATAGGACATCGTCATTTGCGTCGTCGTAGGCGCGGCTTGCTGTACGGGCGGTTGTACCGTTTTTCCGTTGTTTGCGTCCACCACAACGCTGTTGCCGTCCATATAATGCCTTACGCGCTGATATCCTGCCGTCGGCGCATACTGCGGTTGCTGTTGCGCGCCCATAGCATATTGCTGTTGTACACCCAAACCGTTTTGCGCGCCCATAGCATATTGCGCTTGTCTTTGTCCCTGCATACCCATATACATCGTTTGCGGTGCGTTTGCGTAACCGGAAACGGGCGCGTACTGCGGTTGCTGGGGCATGATAGGCATAGCGTACTGCGGCATAGGCGCAACGCGTTGCATCATCGGATAGACAATTTTTCTCGGTTCTTCCTCCTCCGCAAAACGAAGCTTGAAAATACAATCGAGCAAGAAGGACACGAACGCCACCCCTGCAATAACCAAGAAATACATATCAAACGACCGTTCGGAAGTCACTACGATTGCTTCGCCGACTTGCGCGAAAGAAGCTTCGCCCAACATATATCTGCAAGCAAAGATCGCGCCTGCCGTAAGAAGGGTAAGGAAAGAGAAAATTCTGTGGTTGTGCTGTCCTTCCGCCTCAGGACCGCGGAAATCGTATTCCGAAACGCCCGTCGCGTGCTTGACGAGCACCATCAGCCAAATCGCCGCAAGCAATTGCAAAACGAACGGCAAGCAAGTCATATAATTTTCTACGATTTTATTTACGCCGTCCGTAGCGAACAGAAGGTTTACGTAATTGCTAAGCGTGGAGCCGAACACGAAGTAGTACAGCATAGCGCAAACGGCGACGAATTGAAGCACGTTGCGGAAGATCGGCAACGCGCGGCTGAACGCGCGCTTATGTTCGATGATGCCCACCTGCGCGTCCTTTTCAAACACGCTGAGCTTCGTGCTCCAAAATCCGCAAAGGAAATGTACGGCAAGCCCCAATACGGCGGCAATGACTAAGTTCGACGTAAGGTTCGGCTTATCGGCAAGGATATAAATAAGGAAATGGAAATTGATGACGGACGCAAAAGAGCCCGAAAACAAAACGCCCATGCTCTCCATTGCGTCGAGATTTGCATTCAAGCCGTAAACGCGGCTGACTTTCTTTTTGAAAAGATGGCTCAAATTCGCCAACGAGCGAATTATATTGATAAACAAGCCGAGCAGCATAAGCACGTACAACGCGGCATTGACGAGCTTTATAACGTCCATCGTCGTTTCAAGGACGATTGTACCGCTAAACAGCGTCATAATATTCTGAATGCCGACGGGCGCATAAGCCGAGTCCAACATAGGCAGGCATGCCAACGCCGCAAGCGCGATCGTCGCGAAAAGATAAATCACGCCGACGAATTCCGCACGATGACGGTTCTTCGCAACGCGTCGACGTATGTATGCGCCCTGCTTCGTAGGAGCCGACTTATATTTGTACTTTTTCATCTTACCATAACCTCCGAGGTCTTTTCCGTTACCGTTCTTCGCGAGAAAAAGCGTTCCGCCGCTTTATAAAGCGAAAATCTTTTTCCGACGACTTTGCAAAATCGAACCGCACGGCGTTTCCGCTTTCGCGCCGTCGCGAGAACCGAAAAAGCCGATTGTAGCCCAATCTCTTATCCATTATACAGCTTTTTTCTTCGCTTGTCAATATTATAGCTCGAAAAAATTGATAAAATTCGGATTTTTTTTACAGCTTTTCCCTTTCCACGCGAAAAACGGCGCAAAAAACGCCGTTTCTCTTTTCTTTCGTCCTAAAAATTTATTTTCCGAAAACGTCCTTATACGTCTGAATGCAAGAACGAATGCTACGCATCGCTTCTTCGCGATGACAGACCTCTTTCACTGCCGTACTCTTGTTTTCAAGCGTTTTATACACCTCGAAAAAGTGCATCATTTCATCGAAAATATGTTGCGGCAACTCGTCTACGTCGCGATAAGAATTATACGTCGGATCGCCGAAAGGAATGGCGATAATCTTTTCGTCCATAGAACCGTCGTCCACCATTTTCAAAACGCCGATGGGATAGCACCGCACGAGCGTGCTCGGATACATCGTTTCTCCGCAAAGCACCAAGACGTCCAAAGGATCTCCGTCCTCCGCAAAAGTACGCGGAATAAAACCGTAGTTCGCAGGATACACCGTGGAGGTATAAAGCACCCTGTCCAACCGCAACAAGCCCGTTTCCTTATCCAATTCGTACTTGGCTTTACAGCCTTTCGGAATTTCGATATACGCTTCAAACGACTCTTCGGTAATGCGTTTCGGGGAAATATCGTGCCAAATGTTCATAAATACCTACGCTCCTCTCTGTTTTGTCCTATTATCATACCACATTTTCACAAAAAGCGCAAGAGTTGCGCCGTCGTTTTTTAATTTTTTTCAACGCATACCTGCCCCATGCCTATCTACTTTCAACGCACACCTGCCTATCGGCAATAAAAAAACGATATTTTCCGAAAAAGCAAAAACAGCCGCGTAAAAACGACGGTTTTCTTTGTTAAATTTCTTTTCAAACGGGCAAATGCACCGTAAACGTCGCGCCCTTTCCCTTTTGGCTTTCCTCGAAAATCTCCCCTTCACAAAGCGCGACGATCCTTTTCACGAGCGCAAGCCCCAACCCGTTGCCTTCGCCCGAATGCGTTCTATCGGCTTGATAAAATTTATCGAAAATATGCTTTTGCGCCTCCGCGTCCATGCCGCACCCGTAATCTTTAACGCAAATCGTCGCTTTTTCCGCGTCGCAAATTAAACGAACTTCGATCCTCCCGTCCTTTGACGAAAATTTTATCGCGTTGCCGATAAGATTATACCAAACGAGATACAACCAGCTTTCGTTTCCGTAATAAACGACGTCCTGCAAGTCGATATCCAGCTCTATATTTTTCGCCGTCCATTCGCTTTCGAGGTTCAGCAGGACGAGGCGCAACTGCTCGTCAAGGCGAAACTTCCTCTTATCCGTCACGCTTTCTTGATTTTCCAGCTTGGAAAGTTTCAATATATTCCCCGTAAGGGTGGAAAGCGCGTGCGTATTCGCGATGATCTTCTCGGTATATTCCCGTCGGCGTTCTTCCGTGAGTTTCGTATTTTGCAACAGCATGGCATAGCCCTCGATCGCGGAAAGCGGCGTTTTGAACTCGTGGGAGACGTTGGCGACAAAATCGCTACGCAAAGTTTCTATGCCGGAAAGTTCTTTCACCATAGAGTTAAAATCCGCGTTCATTTCCGCAATCGGCTCTAAGCGCGTACGGCGTTCGAGGCGAACCGAAAAATCCCCGTTGGCAACCCGTTTCAAGGAAAAACGCAGTTCCTCGATCGGTTTCATAACGTTTTTTGCCAAAAACAGCGATACGCCCGCGCTGATCAGCAGCCCGAAAAGCAGAATAAGAAAGAAGGGCGTGCCGACAATCCCCTTTTCGCGCGTCACCGAATGCCCGCTTTGATACAGCAAAAAAGCGACAAAAAACACAACGACCAAAATCCCGATGATGGTCGCGATTACGATAAGCGCGAGATACAACCACAAAAGAGAGCCTTTTTTTATCGCATGCGCCTTTTCCCGTTTCATTTTTTCACCGCCTTATAACCGAGTCCGCGTATGGTGACGATTTCAAAATCTTCGTTTTCGGCAAAGCGTTCGCGCAAGCGGTTGATATGCGTATTGATCGTCCTATCGTCCGTTTCCGACTCCATGCCCCAAATTTCGTCCATAATTTGCTGTCGCGTAAAAATTTTGTTGGGATAAGACAATAATTTGAACAGCAGATTGAACTCCTTCAACGGCAACACGGTTTCTTCGCCGTTGCAACGCACGGACATGGCTTCTTGATCGAGCGTCGTCGCGCCTATCGTAATCTTTCGTTCGGAATGGATTTTCGCGCGTCTTAAAAGCGCGTTGACGCGCAAGAGCATTTCGTTGATATTGACGGGCTTCACCATATAATCGTCCGCGCCTGCGCCGAAGCCTTTTTGCATAGCCGCGTAATCGTCGCGCGCCGTAATCATCAAAATCGGCATATCGTGATTCGTTTCTCGTAAAAGCCTCGTCAATTCGTAGCCGTCCATATTCGGCATCATAATATCGGCTATGATCAAATCGACGGTAATTTTCTCCAACCAAGCGAGCGCTTTCACGCCGTCCGCCGCCCCGTAACATTGATAGCCGTTGTCGTTCAACGCCTGACAGAACATTTCTCGAATATCGACGTTATCTTCCACCACAAGTATATTGACCATAATTCGCCCCTTTTGCTTAGTTTGGCTTTATTATACCACAAACGCATAAATCCTGCGTAAACTTTTACCTGCTTTTCACAAAAAAAACGAAAGTTTATTTTCGGTTTATTTTAACGTGTTTTTGCGTTTACCTTTTCAGGGTATAATTATAGTATAAAACGAGCGACGCCGTTTTACGCCCGACAGGCGACGGCACTCGCAGAAAAAATATTTTTTTCGGGAGATACAACATGCTACGACTTATCGACGTCAAAAAAACTTATTCGGAAAAAAGCGACAGCAGCGTAAAAGCCCTGAAAGGCATCTCGCTGAATTTCCGAAAATCGGAATTCGTTTCCGTTCTCGGTCCGTCCGGTTGCGGAAAAACGACCTTGCTCAACATTATCGGCGGACTCGATCGATACACGGACGGCGACCTCGTTATCAACGGTACGTCCACGAAAGAATACGCCGACAAAGATTGGGATACCTATCGCAACCATTCCATCGGCTTCGTCTTTCAAAGTTATAATCTTATTCCCCACCAAACGATACTCGAAAACGTAGAACTTACGATGACGCTCGGCGGCGTTTCGCGCGGCGAGCGTAAGAAACGCGCGAAAGACGCGCTTATCGCCGTCGGCTTAGGCGATAAACTCAACAAACGCCCCAACCAACTGTCGGGCGGACAAATGCAACGGGTATCCATTGCGCGCGCGTTGGTGGGCGATCCCGATATTATTCTCGCCGACGAGCCGACGGGCGCGCTCGATACGGAAACGAGCGTAACGGTCATGGAGCTGTTAAAAGAAATCTCCAAAACCAAACTCGTGATTATGGTTACGCACAATCCCGACCTCGCCTATAAGTACTCCGATCGTATTATTAAAATGTTGGACGGCGAGATCGAAGACGACTCCGCCCCGTATTCCGAGGAAGAAGAAAGCCGAGAAGAACGTCCCGTCCTTTCGGAAAACGCCGCAGAAACGAATAGCGGAAAACTAAAATACAACAAAAAGCATTCTTCCATGTCCTTTTCGACTGCCCTTCGCTTATCGGCAACCAACCTGCTTTCCAAAAAGCGCAGAACGATTATTACGAGCGTCGCTTCCAGTATCGGGATTATCGGTATGGCAATTATTCTTTCCGTCAGTTCGGGCATGCAAGCCTATATCGATAAAACCATGCTCGACAGCGCGTCCTTTAACTACGTCGCAATCAGATCCACCACGACGAATATGCTCGCCGCAGGCATGCAAAACGGAGAAAAAACGGATATGGAAGAATATCCCGAAGGCACGACGGGCGTTTACCCGTACGAGCCGAAAACGGTCGAAACAAAAAAACAAAAGCTCGACGGCGAATTTATCGATTATCTCGAAACGCAAACGAGCAATCTCGTCGTCGATATAACCTATTCCTACAATGCGGAACTGCATATTTTGACGAAGAACGGCAACGAGTACGCTTCGGTAGATAGCTCGAATTGGGACGAAAGTCTGCATAACGCAGATTATTTGACGGAATATTACACCGTGCTCGCAAAAGACGGAACCGCCGCTTCGGCTATCCCCTCCAAAGCAACGGAAATCGCCCTTGTCGTGGATAAATACAACCGCTTGGGAAAAAGCGTTTTGGAAACGCTCGGAATTTCCGTCAAAGAAAACGCCGACGGCTCGTTTGAACAAATCGATTATACCGAATTGATAGGAAAAGAGTTCCGCGTCGTTTACAACGACGGTTGGTACACGCAGGATAGCGACGGCTGGTATAAAGCGGCAAACACGTCGAACTACAAAACGGCTTATGAAAGCGAACACGGCGTCACCGTAAAGATCGTCAGCGTGTTGCGCGAAAAAAAAGAAGCGTCCGCTTCTTGGCTTTCGACGGGCATCGCTTACTCGCCCGAACTTACCAAACTCGTGCTCGAAAAGAACAAAACTTCCGCCGTCGCGCTCGCGCAAGCCGCCAACGAAACGATCGACGTAACGACGGGGACGGCGTTCCCCACGGGAACGGGCGGCATGGCTAACCTCGGCGGTATCTTCGGCGGCAACGCCGCCACGTACGAATCCAAGCTCGAAGAATTGGGGTATACGCAAACGCCGACGACGATCGCCATTTATCCCGTTGACGTGGCGAGCCGCGAAAAGATAGTCGATTTGCTCGACGCCTGGAACGCCGAACGCGAAGGCACGGACGCGACAATCGAATATATAGATATGTCCAGCATGGTGACGTCTATGCTCGGTACGATCGTCGATATCATAACCTATGTTCTCATGGCGTTTTCTATTACGTCGCTCGTCATTTCTTCGATTATGATTGCTATCATCATTTACGCTTCCGTCATTGAAAGGACGAAGGAAATCGGCGTGCTCCGCTCTATCGGCGCGCGGAAAAAAGATATAAGCCGCGTATTCGAAGCGGAAGCCGCCCTCCTCGGGCTGTTCTCCGGCGTTATCGCAATCGGGCTTACGCTGATCATCAACGTCGGCATAAACGCGATCCTCAGCCGCCTCGTGGGCGTTTCGACGATTGCAAGCCTTTCGGTAGGAACGGCGATCGGACTTATCGCTTTGAGCGTCGTATTGCTCCTTATCGCAAGCCTTATTCCCGCAAAAATAGCGGCAAAGAAAGAACCTGCCGTCGCCCTTCGCAGCGAATAAACAAAACTTTTGCCTACAACCTATCCCCCTTATTACGTTTTAACATAATACACCTCCAAAAGCCTCTAACTTTTGGAGGTGTACGCTATTTTAACATCTTAAAACCTAATTCTATTTTTTGCTGTAAAACAACTTTTATCAAAAGGTAAAATTAGGTCACTAAGTATTGCATACGATTTTCGGCAATTAATCACGATTAATACGTTTTCGAACAATGCTTTGAGCAAAAGTTCTAAAACTTTTATTAGACAAAACAGCAAAACCTATTGGAATAAGAGATATTCCCACTGCTATACAACCATTTATAAAAATCTCCAACCACACATTATCAAAGACAACATGACAGTAATGCACAACAAGTAATGCTAAAATAAATATAACCATATAGCAATAATTGCGTATGTAGAAAGATTTGGCTGATATATGGAAGGCATATTTGTGCAACACATGGGGTTCAACAATATGGCAAATCACAACATTCGTCAAAATTGTTGCAACAATGACTCCAACAACGGCAAAATCATCGCCCGCAATGATTTGAAATAATTTTACAAATACAATAGATAAAACTAAATTGGACAATCCTTCAAATAATGGTTTCCAACGGTCATAATAGAAAGTTCCCGTTGCATCACGAAATGTTAAAGTTGATTGCCGCATAAACTGTATAAAGTAATTAACTGTAATAACAAACGAAATGGATCTACTCAATTGCAGTCCTGTCCCAAACAGCACAAGAATCAAATCGTCAATTATGTTATAGTACGTCAAAAAGAAAATACAACCTATGATAAAGTTAAAGGTATGAAAAAAATGATAATAATTTTCACAGGCTTTCTTATCTTTAACGAAAAGATGTCCGATTGTTGAAATCAACGGCGAGAAAAATAATACCAATATACCCGTCATTGCCGTCATGATAGTTGTATAATTCGAATATTTGCCCAAAATTGCAATCCCGATAAAAGCCGAAATAATGAGACTATCAATCGTATTCACAAGGACATTACCTATTCGATGCATAAAAGTAGCTTTGATTTTTTGAACGACCTCTTTTTGGGTATCCGCATCAATTTTATTATAACGATTTACAACAAGAGAAGCATACTTTTTTCGCGTTACAATTTCTGTAATACCCCATTGAAGTAAAACCGCAACAATGCGACAAAGCAAATACCATACAAATGATTTCGTAATAAAAAGAACCGCAATTTGCAAAATCTGTTGAAGCAATTGTCCCCCTGATGTAATCGTAGTTGTTATATAATTATCACGATACGCATTCATCAGTGATGTATTCGCACTAAACATATACGACAAAACAACTGAAATTAACATCAAAGCAAAGGTAGCATATAAATTGATTTCAATTGCCGTATATCCTTTTGCAAGGTACGGAAGAAACGGCATTGTTGCACATCCTGCAACTGCAATAATCAAACCAATTAAACGGTAAACTCGTTGAAACAAGCCGTAAAGGGCAGCAACCTTTTCTGTATTGCCTTTAACAATTGGTTTGTACATACAAAAGATAATCGCATCCCCAATCCCTAATTCTGCAACGGATAACACTCCGATAATGCTAAGATACAACGAATTGATGCCGTTGACGTCATTTCCAACGAATTTGATCAAGTAACGTCTTACAAGAAAACTTCCTACAAATAAAATTAACTTAAATGCAACAGATACAGAAACATTTTTTATACTACGATTATGCTTCATTCAATCCCCTTTTGGCAACAAGTAATTCTTAAACCCAAAAGCATACTTTTCGTTATTCTTTTTAGATTTCCCACAAACCCAAAATGCATTATGTTTTTCAAAAAATGCATATAGTTTTTCCGAATTTCTTGTTTTAATTGTTTTTGTTGAATTTTATTCTGCGTTCCGATCCAACAATAATCAATTGCAAAACAAGCAATACTCCTTTTTACAATTGATTGAGACTTTTTATCGAGATTGCATTCGTCTAAAATTTTTTTCAACGCAACAATATACTTTAAATTTCCATTTTCCTCATAGAGATTACCTAATTGACGCGTAACGCTTGTTTCGTTCATCATATAGCAATACAAAGGTGTATCAATCAATGAAATTTTATATTCCTGTGGCATAGAAGACAGCACCTTTACATTATAATGCATATCTTCACAATAGGACAACTGCGAATCAAACATAATATTGCGAAGAACTTCCGCTTTGTAATATTTATTCCACACACTTCCCATGACAGCATCGTGCCCAACGGTTAAAGCAATGGCGGCTGACGGCGAAATGCTTTTAGCTTTTAACCCTCGATATGCTTTTTGCACTTTTTCCTCAAGCTTTCGCCCGACAAAAAAAGCACCAATTACAGCAACTACCTGAGGATTTTTTTCAAACTCTGTTACAACGCATTGTAAAGCATTCGGTTCCATCACATCGTCTGCATCCACAAATCCTATAATTTGTCCCGTTGCCATAGACAACCCCAAATTTCGAGCATTTGAAACGCCTTTATCCGCAGAAACCACAAACTTAACGCAAGGATATCGTTTCGAATATTCTCGACATAGATCTGCCGAATAATCCGTAGAGCCGTTTTCCACTAAAATACACTCAAACGACTCATAATTTTGCGATAGAATACTTTGAACACAAGTATGCAATGTTTCGGAAGCGTTGTGAACGGGGACAATGATTGATATTTTTTTTGCGGTTTTCTTCATATTCAATCCTTTTTTTCTACGTTTGGTTTCTTCTTTCCTAAAACTTTTTTACATATCCCCGCAATTCGAGCCCCAAAGGTTCGATTTATAAAACGATAAACTTTTCCTCGAAAGCGTTCGTTGGAAGAAACCCAGCTACCGGCATACCGATGGATAGAATATGTATTTGAAGTAATAACCAATTTTCCCGTATCCATATTAATCGGACAAAAATATTCCGACGGATAGATTGTTATATCGGCAACAGTTTGAATTTTCATCCTATCCTGCAAACCATGCTTTCGCAACAAATCCGTTGTCCGCTGAACAATAGTATACAAATTTATTGAACCGTCTTGATTATAAAAAGAGCTTTTTTCATAATCATCAAGGACTTCTTTATAAAAGCCAAGCCCTGGGGCTACGGCACAACCAAGCCCCGGATTAGCAGCTATTCCTTTTTCTAAAGAAGGATTTTCGCAACCGAAAAATGCTCCTTTGCTTAAAATATCGTCAAAAGACTTAATAACCTCAACATCCGTATCGAAATATACGCCGCCTTGCTCGTAAAGAATTTTGTACCGCGCATAATCGGATACAAAAGCATATTTTTTTGCCGCATATGCCTCCCTTACATATTGACAACAATTCACGTCAAAATTGCTTTCGTTCCATTCAATAATTTCATAATCAGGAAAATACTTTTTCCAGCTCTTCAAGCATTTTTGTCCCAATTTATCCAATGGTTTTCCACCGAACCAACAATAATGTATTTTTTTAGGTATCATATAAACTCCTTTTTTTTATTTGCAGTTCCCGGAAAAGCAAATAAATCATAAAAACAAACACACAAAGACAAACAATTCTACAACAAAATTGATAGTATTGAAATCTTTTTCAATTTTTATTTAATTCCAATTAAATTCATACGGGTAGATATGATTCCATTCCGGCCTTACAATCAATACGAGCAAAAAATATGCGAGCATAATAATTCCAATTATAAGCATCCATATAGTTCTATTCTTAATTTTCCCGGAATTACATACCTTCGGAATATCTATAACTAACATTAATAAAAAATAGGAACTTGCTCGATTGAATTGATTGACCGAAAACCCCAAACAGACAGTTATCAACAAAAAAATCGTATTAGCAATCTCAAGCGAATTTTCTTGTTGCATACTTGCAATATTTCCTGAACATTGCAGCAATCTCGGATGCGAATTGCCTTTTCCATTATTCATACTTGCTGTATAAATAAAAGAATAAAAAGCCAACGCTCTTAATGTATAATAAAAAACTCCCAACCGACCTGTTCCCGCTGATATCGAAGAAAAATATCCTTTATATTCAGTCAAAACACACGCAAGAATAGAATTGATGCTCCCAGAAATAGCCAAAACAGCAACAACTAAAGTCAACGGAAGCACTATCATTGGCTTTTTAGGCATATATTTATGCACAAGCCACAAAAGAGTAACTAACGCCGATATATGAAATTGAGAAGCCAAAAGAATTAAAACTACGGGAAATATTTTCTTAGCGCCTTTTATCATCAAATATGCTATTAATACAATCGACATAGCAATAGACTGCCTTATTACATTTGTAAAAAGGGAAAAAGCGATGCAAAATAATAGAAGCGTAGAATATAAAATGTTATCCGATTTTGCATAAATACATATACCACAAACGGCATAACAAATTGTAGCTGTTACAATAATTAAAAAAAACGGATCGGGATTTATTTTAGATAAAAACAGACAGAAATATTGATACCCTAATTCCAATTGCAAATTTGCATCAACTCCGCTTGTTGCAATTCGTTCATAATACATTAAATAGATTTTTGTATCATTTCCGATACTTCTCCCCCGAAAAGCAGTCAAAAACCAAAATAGCAATATCAAACTTATAAAAGAAAAATTGTATATCCATTTATTAAAACAAATCTTTCCCTTTATTAATTCATTGTTGTTCCTACAATCAGTAATCGAAACAATTAGAGCGATTAATAAAACAAATGCAATACAAAAATAAAGCAACATCTAATCACCACCGCCTTGTTGTACAACGTCAAGATAAGATTGAATAGTATTAACAGCGATCTGTTCCCAAGAAAAATTATCCCTTACCAAAATTCTTGCATTTTTAGATTTTTCAAGCAAAAGTTCTCGGCTGTCAATTGCCGTCTTCAACTGCTCTGCCACCGCTTTTGCATTTGTTTGCGCAGCCCAACCTGCATTGCATTTTTCAACAAGTTCGCCTAAGGTTGTTCCCATGGTAACAAGACAAGGAAGCCCGTAACTCAATGCCTCCAATATGCCCATTGGCATCCCCTCAAAACGAGAAGTTTGAATAAATATATCCGAATCCAACAATATTTTCTCTTTTTCTTCTCCAAACACAGCAGAATGTATTGTAACGAATTTATTCAGGGAACGATCTGCTATCATCTTTTCAACGTGAGCATAGCGTCCTTGATAATCAGGACCGTATATATGAAGTTCGCATTTATCTTTATATGGAGAATCCATTAAAAGTTGGAATGCATCAAGCATAATGTCTAAACCTTTATGTAACCAATCCAATCTTCCAATGTACGTAAATATTATTTTCCCGTTGTGAAAAACTTGTTTTTGCTTTTGCGGCAAACCAAAGCCATTTGTTCCTATAAATTTCGGCACTTTAATTTTCGTAGTCGCCAGTTCTTTTTCCGAAAGACATTGAATCGCCGCTGCGTGCTTTATAAAAGGATTAAAAAGCAAATTTCCGAACAATTTCTTTATTCTTTTCTTCTTTTGTGCCTCTGCCGTCAACGATCCGTGCGGAATTATGATATACGGTATTTTAGCCTTACGCAACATTTTTGAAATTGGAATAAATTTAGGCTCGTATATTTGATGAAAAACAACGAGATCCGGTTTATTGAAAGGTTTTTCGAGTGCGTTCAGGGAAAACGCAGAAGAATAAGTAAAATAGTGCTCTATCCCCTCCGCCCGATAATCGTCGAGATTTAGAAGCCCGACTGTTTCATATTTGCCTTGAGCTTTTATATGTTCAGGAACGACAACGCACACACCGTTCGTCGGATTATCTTTAATCGTAGCAATATGTAAAATTACCATATACACTCCACCATATGCTTTCGCATATTTCATTTCTTATATCTGATTTTTAATAACACACGCTTCAATCTTTTTGGTATGATATACTTCATCTTTCCAATAAAGATTTGCTTTTTATTTTTCTTCCTAAAACTTTTTTGTATCGTTGCGGCTTGTTCTTCACGATACTCACGCAATAACTCGTTTCTGTCATAACGCGCATAACTCGGACTCTGAAGCTGCTTGTTGTATTTTATAGAGGTTTCTAAAGAAACTTCGTGTTTTTGCAAATTAAGTTTTTCAAATAGCGCGACAGCCTTTTCGCTATTCAGCAAAACGAGGGAACAACCCCTTTCCACATCAAAAGGAATATCCAATCCCTCTGCACCCCAAAAATCGCCTAACGTAAAATCCCCAACTCTATTTAAGTTTGCGTATTCGCAAGAATAACAACTCTCTCTGTAAATCGAACACGCAAGATAGTAGTAGTAGTAGTAGTAGTTAGAGAAATAATATTGTTTTTTCTCAAAAACCTTTCCGTTATCGGCTTTGAAACTTGCAATGCCCGCTACACTCCACCCTGCATTTCTCTTGGATCGGAAATTGTAATTAGTGCATACCGCACCTTCTTCTTTTTCCAAAAATTCTATATATTTATCAAAATAGGCTTGCGAGGCTACACCGTGACACACCAAGTCAACGGTAAGTAAATTCGTATAATCTTTTTGCAGATAATTTTTCAAGCCTGCAATTTGGCAAGGTGTTCCGGAATACAAAACTTGTTTACCCGATTTAAGATCTTTTTCACATTCTTTATATGTATTACGTGTATTGCTCTGCACATATTTTGAGCCAAAAAGTACGGATAAAGCTTCTTTGTTATCAATTCTAATATGCGTTGCTTGTAGATGTTCTGTATAAGCACAACCATAAACAATGCCGCCTTTTTCCAAAACATAGACTGCTATTGCACCGAAAATGCCCCCACTCGTTGCTTGAATCAACATACTGCCATCTGCAGTTGCACAAGCATACACCGTGGGCGTTTTAGCTTCATTCGAATGTTTTCCAATAGGACAAACTTTGTCACACAAACCGCACCCTATGCACTCTGATATATTTACGTTTGGATATAAAAATCCATTATCGTCACGTTTCAGTTCAATGCAATTTTTAGGACA
>CAYWML010000026.1:0-19938 GCA_964459515.1 uncultured Clostridia bacterium
CCTCGTCCCAACTTTGCACCGCCTGTTCGTAGCGGATTGCATATTTTTTCAAATTCAGCATTCTTTTTGCTCCTTTAAGCCTTGCTCCGCCTCGACGAGAAGCTTCGCAACGATACTACCGAAACCGTGGTTGCAACTCGCGTTTTCGGCAAACAACTCCCACAGCGTACCCGTACGCTCCGCCATGCCGAGAAAGGCTTGCTTGCATTCATGCAAGACCTGCGCGTACCGTCCCTCGCGCGACAGCACCATGAGCCGCAAGACATAGCCCATGAACATATTTGACGGGTACACCCGTTCGGGATTTTCAAGCGCGCCGAAACGACGGAAAAACCGTTCGTAGAAGTCGGGATTTTCCCGTGCCGTCAAAACGCCGAAAAAGCAAGCGTAATTTTGACAGGTTTCACTGGTGTTGTCGGTAAGTCGCAACTGCCCGTCCGCACGCACCGCGTTATCGACGAACAAGCCGTCGCGATAGGACAACGCGCGGATATTTTTCTTTAACGTTTCCGCCTTGCGCAACAACGCGCCGTCCGAAAAACAGTTGCCTACGGCGGCGATTGCCGCGGCGTACAGCATATTGGACGGAAAGTTTACGCCGTTCGTGCAATCGTTGGCTTTACTCCATTCCACGAATACCCATCCGCCGAGATTTTCCAAAAGCCCGTATTCGTTTTCGTAGCCGCGAAAAAAATCCAATATCGCATAGGCGCGTTGCTTGTGCCGAGCGATAAACGCCTTATCCCCCGTCCGCGCGAGGTAGCGTTCCAATTCCAGCAAATACCACAAAATCCAATTCGGGATATAATCGTTTTCACCTTTCGGTTCGGACGGGTAGCACATCGGCAACACGCCGTCGTGCGCAAAATAGCCGTCGTTGCGATACAAAAGGTAGTTTTCCAGAAAGTTGCGTTCCACCTTATGTCCGCCCGTCAAAAGCGATTCCGCTTCGCCCATGAAATAGCTGTCGCAAAGCCACCCCGCGCGTTCCCTCGAAGGGCAATCGGTGAAAATATCGTAGGCGTTCTGCTCGAAAGAGTGCTTGGCGGCGTTCAAAATTTTTTGCACGTCTTTATCCGCGCTTTCGTAGGCAAAATACGCCGTTTCGGGGTTCTCCGCGCAAAGCACGGAAACCTCTTCAACGCATACCTGCCCCCTTACAAACAGCGTTATGTACTGCGCGGAATACACCTCTTGCGAATACAGCGTATACACGCCTTTTTCCAAAGACCATTTCATGCCCTGCATGACTTGCGCGCGATTAAACCGCACTTTGCCGTCCACGAGAATATCGTCGTACACGAGCCAAATATCGCAATTTTCCTTTGCCGTAAGCCGCAACGAAAATTTTCCGCAACGCACGCGCGGCAAAGCGTAGGCTAAATAGGAAAGCGCGCCGCTTTCGTCCGCCTTTTCGCATTGCGTCAAGCGCACCAACTCCTCGCAAAGCCGACATTCGCACTCGGTGCGTTTATACCCGTACGGATCGTTATCCAAAAAGTTAGTAAACGGGTTATGCCACGTTTTCGTTTCGTCCGAAAACGCCAAGCCGCAATCGTAGCGTTCCGCAAGTACCTTTTCGTGCCGAGAAACGGCAACGCCGCGCGGAAGCAATTCGGGACAAGGCACTTCGCGCAAAGCGCGCAAGGGGAAACTTTCCAACGCCTTTTCCCTATCTGCCGTCATGCGGTAGACCTCCGCGAAGCCGCGCTGTGCGGAAAGTTTTTCCGTTTTGCGCAATTTATCCGTCATTTCGTAGCAACGAAAGTCCGCCGCCGTTTTCTCGATTTTTCCGCCTACGGCAAGCTCCGCGCCAAACAGAGGCGGCTCTTCCGCCAAATGCAAGAATTTCGTCGCGTTCGACTGCACGTATACGCAAATGCGGTTTTCTTCCTCCGTCAAATACCCGTCCAAGGCTATCTTTTCGACGCGGACATAGCCCTTAGCGGCACGGGCAGGTCCGTATTGCACGAACCTGCCGTTGATATAAAGGTTGTAAATATCTTTCGCCACGAGCGAAAGCGTTGCGGCTTTTGCCTGCGGCATACGGCAGACGAAGCACAGCTCCGTGTTCCGCTCCGCAGGAATATCCGCCCAATAGACACGCATATACCTTTCTCCTTTTCCCGTTTAACGGGTAGCCCAAGCGAGTTCCTTTTTCACCATTTTGCCGCTCTCCTGCAAATTCGTGAAAGCGTCGCGCATTTCGTCCACATCGCCTGCAAACAACGCGTAGGAGAACTCCAACGGCACGAAATCCACCATCTTCACCGTAATACTGCTGTTGAGATAGTTATAGTTGTCAACGTAGCAGCTCGGCGTGATTTTCGAATAGTCCTCTTGGTAAATCGCTTCGTTTACCTGCGTATTTGCTCTTTCGTTGATACTCGTAGAAGTCGTTCCGCGCGAAGCGTTGAACTTGTTCGCGTTCGGGGAATAGATACCGATACCGAAGAGATTGGAATTGACGAAAGCGCACCAAGGCACGGAGCAATGCTTACTGTCTAACTCGTAATGGTAATTTCCCGTCACGACGTCGTTGAGCGAAGTTTTATAATTTTCTTTCGTGGACGGAATACTGCTTAATCCGTTGTCCATGATTGTGCCCTGCTTCGTTTCGCAATAGAAATAATTGAGAGGCTGTACGCAATAGAAAGCAGGCGTTTCCTGCCCCGTTGCAGGGAAATCTTCCGTGCCCGTAAACTGCGTGAAATTGGTGATCTTATTGTCCACGATCAATACGCCGTCCTCGCCGAAATAGAACCAATTTTCGTAATACGTCGCGTCCACGGAATTTTCGAAGAACCAATCTTGCCCGTACGCCTTTACGTATATGCAATCTTCCGTGTAGCTGTAATCGACGATCTGCGGAGTGACGCCCGTCGCACTGCCGCATTGAATGGGATTGTAATTCGGCTCGCCATTGCCGTCGTATTTGTTTTCGCCCGTCGGTTTATAGCCGTTTTTAGAAGTGACCGTCCAATACAGCGATTGCTGTATCTCGCGCCCTAAGTCGTACACATTGACGAGGTTTACAGAGTCGGAAATCACCTCTACTTCGTCGGTATCGACGTCACGCTCGATACGCACGTTGCCCTCCGTGTCCAAATACTCCACGACGTCGCCGTCGATACGCTCGATCGACTGCACGCAACCGCCGTACGACAACGACGTGCCGAGACGCATCGTCCCGTCGTCGATATACATCATATAGTTCGGATCGTAGGTGCGATCGGACACGGAAAAGGATTTCAGGGCAACTTCGCCTACCGTTTCTTCGTCCACGTTCTGCAAAGTAATCTCCGTTACCATTTTTTTGAAATTGCCGTACGCGCCGCCGCGGAAAGCGTCCAAAAAGGTTCTAAATTCCGTCGTCGCCCCCTCGCCTTTCTCCACGAAGAATTTTTCCGTGTGCGCTTCGGCAGGGTTTGCCGGATTGCAATAAGAAATCGTGCCGAGCAGATTGACGTTGGTTTCGATTTCCAAGCGAACGTAATTCTTGTTGCCGATCATAGCGTTTATCGCATAGCTCTCCGCGCCGTTCAACGACGGCTCTTTCGGGTTATACACAGCCATGGTATGCTTCTCGCCGCCTTCGAACACCGTTTCAAAAGTGTAATTCTCCTGCGTGTAGAGCGGCGTTTCGGTCGGCGTATCCCCCGACGAAGAATCGCCGCTCGGCGTTTGATTACAGCCTGCAGTGCAAAGCGTACCGCCAAAAATCGTCGCCGCCAAAATCCACGCGCTTATTTTTTTCGTTTTCATAATTTTCTATCTCCTATTCTACCACGATTGCACGAAGATACAACGTGCCCGAGAATCGCATCGACAACTTCGCCAACATATAGCCTGCGTCCTCCGCCGTATATGTCGAAGGCAACTCGAAGGAAAGCACGCTCCATTCGCCGCTATCCATGTTCGTTTGCAACGTAGCCGTCGAGAAAGATTGTGTCTCGACTTCACCCGTGCCGTATTCCGTCTTATCCAAACCGATTGCCAAATCGAATTTATCGTTTGCGGACGGGTTGCGATAGACAATCTTTATCGTCGTTTTGCCGCGTAAATCGATATTCTTAGACGGATTCCACTTCGTCGATTTCTTTTCTGCCGCGACGTAGCCGATATAGGCGCGGAATTGCGCCGTTTCGCCCGTGTCGGGCGTGATTTTCGCCGCTTTGGCAGCCGAATCGTACACGTAGGTGCATTTTGCCGCCCAATCGTAAGCGGTATAGAAACTAGAATAGCTGTTCGTGAAATCCACGGCGTTTTCCGCCGCCAAATCGAAGGTCAAAGCCGCCACGGCAATCTTGCCCGTACCCGTAAAGGAAACGGAAATCCCCGTTATGCGACCTCGCTCCTCCGCCTTAAACGCAACGGTAACCTCTTTCAATTTCTTATTTACCGTCTGCGCGTCAACGGGATATTCGTAGTATTTATACTCGCCGTCGATCTTATATCCGATCGTCACCGCGGTAATTTCCGTCGCTTCCGTGACGTAATATTGCAACGTAGCCGCGGCGTAACCGTCGTTGGTGAACGCACATTCTTTTGCGGAAAGCAAAGTCTCGTCGCCCGAAACGGTGAATACCGTCGCTTTCAAATCCGCGTCATAAGCGACGTCCGTCTTGTCCGTCGTCGTAAAGCCGACCGTGTAGCGATCGTTGAAATTCACACCTGCGATATCATCCGCGCGGAACTCGGAGAAATACACGCTTTCGATCAAAATCGCGTTGTCCGTACCGAGCGAAGTATATTCGAGAACGACCTTTTTCAGCGAACCCTCCATAAAGCGATTGGAAGAAAGATTGACGAAGTATTCCTGCGTGCCCTGCATACGGCTTTCCATCGCCATCGTCACGGAAACGGATACGTTCTCGTCGTTATACAGCGTAACGTTGATTTCGCCGTTATAGCCGTAGTTGCGCAACCGTAAATTCAGCGTACAATATTCTTTCAAATCCACCGTATCGCCGCTATAAGCCAGCTGCAACAAAGTTTTCTTATCCTCGCTACCGCGAAGGGCGATTTCGTTTTCGGC
This sequence comes from uncultured Clostridia bacterium, assembly GCA_964459515.1. Taxonomy (GTDB): domain Bacteria; phylum Bacillota; class Clostridia; order Christensenellales; family Borkfalkiaceae; genus Scatosoma. Next base: position 5,039 of record CAYWML010000026.1, read on the forward strand.
GTATAACAAAAGCCCTGCCTCGCGATTGTAAACGCTTCCGTTTTGCACCGTCGCTTCCGCAAAATCTTTCGGGAATACGAAGCCGCGCACGCTTTCCTGCGCTTCCGCTTTCGCCGCTACCGTCCCTTCGTCGTCGTTTGCGCAAATTTTTTGCACCGTTTCGGAATCTTCCACCGTCACGTCTTTTTTGCCGCCGACGATGGATTTAATCAAATAGGCGTTGGACGCGTCCTTTTCGCTCTTCGAAGAATACGTCGATTGAATGCGAAGCCCTGCCAGATACGCGGAAGTGCCCCACACCGAATAGCCGTTGGCATATATCTCCGTCATATCGAAAGTGACGGTGATCCAATTATCGTCCGTTTCGCTCATGTTACACTGCGAAGCCTTTAATTCCAGCCGTTGCACGAACGAACCCGTATAATATTTCCCCGTTGCGGAATATTCCGTTTGTTTTTCGTCCGCAAAAGTCGTAAAATACACCGAAAACAACGTAGAACTGCCGAGGTTCTTAAACGTAAAGGTCAACGTTTGCGTATTGCGGATATCCAGCGGTTGCGTCCATTCGACGTACGGATCGGGATTATACGGCGAATAGCCGAAATTGACGTACGTATAGACTTCGTCGCCCACTTTCTTCGGCTCTGCCCAGCCCGCCTTGGCAATCAACCCGTTTTCGGGATCGGAACCTGCCGCCACTGCCGTCAAATTTTCCGACAACGCGCCCGAACGGTTGCCCTCGCTAAGCGAAATACTCGCGCTTTTTTTCATGTAAATATCCGTCGAAGCGGTGACGGCGCGCGTATAATCGAACGCCTGCGTGCAAGCGCGATCGGTATAGCTGCCGTAATATTCGAAGCCGACGACGTATTCGGGCAGCTCTTTAACGCTCTCTCCGTCGCGTACCTTTTCCGTTTTCACGGGCGTAAGCGCCGCGTCCGCCGCCGCGCTATCGTCCACGACGTAATAATTTACCGTGTATTCGTAGCCCCATTTGGCGTACAGCGTGATATTTTCCGTGATTTTATTTTTACGGAAATTCCATTCGTTTACGCAATCTTTTTCCGTATACCAGCCGAACACGATATAATCGCTGACGCCGTCCTGCGTGATTTCCACGGTCGGCTTCTTCGCGTGCATGTTCTCTTTCACGAGCTGATCGAGCACCGCGTTCGTTTGATAGTCGGTATTGACGTCGAAATGCACGGTATATTTTACCCGTCCGCCTGCGCCGTTACTGCTATCCTGCGGATTTTTTCCGCAAGCGACGGCGGCAAATGCGCATAACACCGTCAATATACCGAGCAACAGCTTCCAAAAGCTTGTTTTTTTGATTTTCATAATACTCCTTTTTATAAACGCCGCGCCGCCGAACGCCGTTCCGCGGCGCGTAACACGCCTTACAGCTTCATACCCGAAGCAAATTCGCCGCTGCCGAAATGTTTCATGGAGATAAACGTCGTGACGATAAGCGGCAACGAGGCAATGATGAACGCCGCGTACTTTCCGCCGTACGACAAGCCCTGATTGATCTTTGCATACAAAATCGGCATCATCGTCATTTTCTCCGACAACAACAGCGAAGCCGTCGTATAGTCGTTGTAAATGCTTGAAAACAGCGCGATAAATTGATACAGCATAATCGGCAAACCGAGCGGCACGGTCAACGTACAAAAAAGCTGTACGTCGTTTGCGCCGTCCAAACGCGCGCTTTCGTAAATCGACATCGGTTGTTGCGCGAAGAACGTGCGGAAGAGGAACATGGACATTACCCACGCGCCGCCGACGGACGGCAACAAATACCCCGTATACGTATCGCCGAGATTGAACACGTTTTTAATAAGCGGCACAAGCACGGGGAAGCCGATTATCGACGGCACGAGCAGCACCGCGATAAAGAAGAAAAACAACACGTTTTTGAAATAGAAATCCTTAAACACCATCATATAGGCGAGGATTGCGCCCAAAAGCACGATGCAAAACGCGCCGATACACCCCACCAAGATTGTCGGGAAAAAGGTATGCCCGATCGCCTCCCACGCCTCTTTGTAATTTGCCGCCAAGTTGGAAAACATCGTCGAAAGCTTCGGCATGGAAAATACGTTTTTCATTATCTCTTCTTGCGGTTTCACCGAATTGACGACGGTGATAAACAGCGGAATAAACGAGAATACCACGCACAGCGTGACGTAGACGTACAAAAACGTCTGCAAGCCTTTGCCGCTGTACGAATAGCGAATATGTTTCGCCTTTACGGGCTTTTCCGTATTTTTCGTCATAACGTACCCTCCATTTCTTTTTTCTGGCTTCTGAAATTGACGATCATCGCCGCCAAAAGGAAGACGAATATCAACGCGGCGTACGCGCTGGAAACGCCGTAATTGCCTCTTTGCATTTGCAAATACAAATTATGCACGGGCGTTTTGGACGCCGAATCGAGCATGAACGTCCTCGAATAATTCTGCACGGAACTGATAAACGTGGTGATAAACACGTATTTGATCTGCGAAACCACGAGCGGTATATCGATGCTGAACAAACGCCGCAACACCGTTATGCCTTCCAATTCCGCCGCTTCGTAATACGACGAGGGAATATTCATCATGCCGCCGTAGAAAATTAAGTACGATCCGACGAACGGGAAGCCCATCAACAGCAACGACCACGTGGAAATGTTTTTATCCGACAAGAAGCTTATCGGATTTTCTCTGCCGAACACGTCCATGAGAAGTCTGTTCAAAACGCCCGTATCGCCGAAAATACCGATCTTCCAAATCAACATCGTTGCAACGCCCGGCAAAATCCCGGGGATAAACAGCATGGTGCGCATCAACTTAGAATAGCCCTTGCCGCGCATAATCGACAGCATAAAGGCAAACAACAGCGGCGGCACGATTGCCAATACGATATCGAACACGAGGAAGAACAGCATATTGTATACCGTCCGCCAAAAATCGGGATCGTCCACAATCACCGTGCGGAAGTTTGCAAAATTATTCCAATTCAGCGTGGGACGTTCCTGCGTGTACTCGAAGAAGGAATAGGACAACGAACCGATTGCCTCGTAATAGCAGAACAGACAAATCAGCACGATGAAAGGCACAATGGCGAGATATACGCCGCGGTGCTTGCGCAAGTCCTTGCCGATAAAGCGGAGCTTTTCTTTGCCGCGCGCGCTTCTATACCCGTAAAAGGCAACGAAAGCGGTGATCGCACCGAGAACCGCCACGGCGACGGAAATCCACATAAGCGCGGTGAACAAACTGCTGTTTGCCGCTTTTTCGGGCGAAACGGAATATACGTACAAAAGGCTCGTATCCGACGGGGGCGTCAATAAATAGTGGTACGTCCCGTTGTTCGCGTTGCCGAACTGCTTCTGTATGCCGTAGCCTGCCGAAAAGGTGTACAACAGCTTTTCCGTATCGCGTACGTCCACAATCGTAATCTTATTCGTGTTGGCGTAGCCTAAATACAGACAAGCGGAGCTCGCGTTGTATACGACGGGCGAATTGGAACCGAGCGCGTCATCGAATTGCAACGATACTTCTTTCAACAAATCGTCCAACGTATCTTCGCCGTAATCCAAAGTATCCAAGGTCTGCGGCGACAACGCGTACAAATGATAATCATCCACGAAATAGAGCGTGCCGTTAGAAGCCGCATACGCCGCCCCGATCGGGTTTTTCATGCCGTATTTCGACACGGAATACCCCTCGAAATTGCAATACGCCTTTTTCACCGTCAACGTCTTTCCGTCGTATGCTTTGCACCAATCCAGCGAATTTTTCACCTCTTTGCGCGCGGCGTTGCGCCACTGCGCGAATTTACCTTTCAGCCCTGCCTGCTCCAACGCGGTTTCCAGATCGGAAACGCTCGCCGTTTCGGAAACTTCGCATTCGGCGGCAATCGCTTCTTCGTAAAGCCGTTGCCGATAGATTTTATACATCTCCGCGCGCGCTTCTTCAAAAAAGAGCAAGCCGTTGCCGTCATCGGAAAAATCCTTCGCTATTTTGTACACGCCGCGATTGAGCGCGATATACACGAACTCTTCGGCGGCGGCAATGCTCCACAATTTCACTTGGGAAGAATCCGTCGTCAGCACGTAGTCGTTGCCGTCGAAACCGTCGATTGACCACAGCGTGCGCGTAGCGATCGCGCCGTCGGAAAGGCTACGCACGTCGAATTTGCGCAATTCCATGACGGCGTCCTCGGTTTTGAATACCGCGTACGCCTCGTTTCCGTCGTAGCAAAGCTCCATATACTCGTCGTTACTTGACGAAATATAGAAATCGTCCGTCAGCGTTATGCCGTCTGCGGAATCCTTATATTTGAAAATATTTCCCCTGCCGTCGAAAGCGAGAAGATAGCCCTCTTCCGCGCTTGTTTCGACGTATTTGCAGGTGAAATTTTCCAAACTGCCCGTTTTCGTTTGCGCGCCTTTCTCGGCGACGAGCCGCTTGATTTCCGCTTTATAATCGCGCTTCGCCAACAGCGCGTCGTCTTGCGCGGAACGCTTTTCAAACGCCGCTTTGCCGATGATGAAATACTCCTCGCCGCCGTTGCCGATCGCCATCGACGTGATTTTCGCTTCTTCCGCGCTGCCGCCGCCGACAGGAACGACCTCGCGAAAGCTCGTTTTCGACGGAAGCATGCTCCCGAACAGGATTGCGGCAATAATCGCCACCGCCGTCACGACGGCGGCAACAACGCCCGTAATCCCGTATTTACTTTTTCTTATTCGTTGTAATACCATGCCATCCCCGTAAAAATAAGCTTATTAAAAGTTACCGTTGAAATCCTTATACATATCTTCGGGCCAAGAAGATTCCTTACACTTTTCCTTATAATCCAACATACACTTCTGCGACCATTCGGACAAGAATTGCGTAATCGATTTTTCCGAGCCGCCCATATTCGAGCCGATCAAGCCCTGCCAGCCCTCTTTGCTATACCCTGCGGTGTTCGTCAAACCGAAGAAATAACGCACGCCCCAAGAAAGGAAAGGATTGCCGTCCACGTTGCCGTTAAAGGAAATCGTTTTCTCCGCGTCGTCGTAAAAATCCGTCCATTCTTTGCTGATCGTGAACAAATTATTCTTCACCATAGACAAGCCTTTCGGCGCGGCGTTTTTCTCCGCCAAACCGCGATAATAGAAGGTCTGCCCGTAGGGAGAAAGGAAGAACATCATAAAATCGAGATTCAATTCGTTTTGATTGCCCTGCCCTTGGTGTTTAACGATGGAAAGGAAACCGCCGTTACCGCCGATATCTCTCGTAATCGTGTCCTTATCCACATAATCGCTTTCCATCGTGGGATAATCGAAATAGCCGAGCTTAAAATTGTCGTTTTCCGATTTCTGCATGATAACGCCGTTGCCGAGGTAGTCCAAGAAAATTTGCGGCGAATCTTTTCCGTTTTGCGTTTGGAATTTATCGCGTGCGTCGGTGAATTCCGTTTGGTTGGCGTCCTTCATGAGATGCCCTTTCAACTTCGACAAATTCGTGATAAAGTCCTCGAAAACGTCGCTCGTAATGCCGACGTAGCCGCAACCGTTCGTCGTGGTTTCCTGCGCCGATTCATCCAACATGATATTGGCAATCTTGCTCCACTTTACGCCGTAACCCGTAGAGGTTTGCTCGATTTGCTCCGCCGTCGGATCGTATTCCTCCCACACTTCTGCCTGCATGACGTATTGATAATACTGTCTGTAATAATAATCGCCGTAAATACGAAGCAACCAAGAGAACTGCGAAGAACCGATGCTGGCTTCGGACAAAGAAATTCCCAAAGGATTGCTATAACCTGCCTTTTCCATATATTCGCAAAGGGAGATAAGGTCGTTCCAAGTGACGGGATATTCCGCCTTGCCATTGCTGTTTGTATAGCCTTTTTCCACCGCCGCGTTAAACGCAACGTCGTTGATAAACCAACAGGTCTGCATATTCTCCGCATTGACGATATACGAATCTTCCGAACCGCTCTCTACGTTGATGAAAGCGTTCTTTTCCAAAACCTCCGTCCAACGGGTGTTTGCGCCGCAATAGGGATTGTTTTTCGTCGAAAAGCTCTTTACGTTAAGACAAGCCGTATTCGTTTGTCCGCCGCCGAGGTTGCCCTCTACGATGTCCCACGAAGTTTTCGTATAATCGCCAAGCTCCAGTGCCAACTGCTGCGTATAAGACGAACCCGTAAAGTTGCTGAGCAAATTCACCTTCACCGCGCCCGATTGCAACCGCTCGTACTCCGCCGCCACCGTTTTCCAGCCGTTGATATTCGTGTCGAAATCCAATACGACGTCGATCGAACCGCTGTATTGCGTAACGCTGCTCGCGTCGGGATAGTATTTGGAATTAAACCCCGTACCCAGCGTATCCAAAGCCGCAAAGCTCGCCTTAATCGTGCTGTTTCCTGCGCCCGTGGAAGAATTGCCCGTGCCGCCCGTACCGCACGCCGCACAGCCGAGGCTCATGGAAAATGCCAATGCAGCCGCCATGATTTTGTTGATTTTTTTCATATCTGTTTCTCCTGAATTTTTTTTGCGCAACGCCGCAAACGCGCCGTCTGCGGCATTGCGTTGCTTTTCGTTTTTTTGCCTGATTTATGCTAAATTTTCCAAAACGCTTTTGTCTGCGATATACGTCGCCGACACTTTCATGCCCGTGATATTCGTGCCGTCGCCTGCATTTACACCCGTACGGAAAATCATCGCGGAAATGTTATAAACATATGTCCAGTCGATAGCAACCTGCGTCCATGCGTTCGCCGTCAGCGTAACTTGATTATCCGTTGCAGCATCAAAAATCCCACTCACCGTAGCATACGTCAAAACCAAATCCGCATTCGTCGGATTGTATACATACCAAACGACCGTTTTATTCAAAGGCGTTTCCGTGCAATTTACTTTGAAATTCGCCCAGCCGCCTCCGATGTGATTGATTTCTTGATACGCCCCATAAATCTCGTCCGTTCCCGACGTAAACGAAATTTGCAAAGCTCCGTTCTGTTCGCCGTTTGCCAACTCCGTATTGCATACAGTAATTTCTTTTACGGCGTTGTACAATTCGATAAGCTTCGCGCTGTTCGTAACGCCGCTCTTTGCCGAGTCGGGAAGGGCAGCGTAATGCGTATACGCCGTTTTAATCGCTTCGATATGCGCAAAATCTGCCGTGGTCGGCAAAGAGGCAATCTCCGTGACTACGGACGAAATCTGCGTTTCGTATTGCGCGTTAAGCTTAGCGTCGATAATCGCCTGCACGTCCGCCGCGCTGTCTACGATATACGTAGCCGACACTTTCATGCCTGTCATAGAGGTGTAATTTCCTGCTTGTTCGCCAAAGACGAAAATCAACGTCGAAATATTATATTCATACGTCCATTCGATAGCAACTTGCGTCCATGCGTTTGCCGCCAACGTACATGTTCTCGAATCGTCGTGATTGTATACGGTTGTTGCCGTACCGTAGGAAAATTGCATTTCGCTTGCGTTCGGGTTATACACATACCACACCGCAATTTTTCCAATCGGCGTTTCCGTGCAATTTACCTTGAAATTGCCCCAATTGCTTGTATGCGTGATTTCCGTATACGCCCCGTAGACATCGTCCGTTCCTGAAGCAAAGCTCATATTCGCATAATCGGGCTCGCCGTTCTGTTCGCCGTGTGCCAAACCGCTTTCGTATACCGTAATATCTTTTACGCTGTCGTACAAACCTTCCAGCTTGTCGCCGTTCGTGACCAGCGGTTTTGCCGCTTCGGGCAACTTATCGTATTTTGCGTACGCTGTCTTTATCGCGCCGATTGCCGCCAACGTCGCCGTATCGGGCAATGCCGCGATTTCGTCAATCAGCGGTTGCAAGCTTTCGCCACATTCGCATTCGCCGTTTTCACCGTACGTATGCCCCGTCGCAGGGATTATCAGCTCTTCCGCCGCCACTTCTTCGTGATACTCGTTGTAGAATTTTTCGCCCGACGTATAGTGTGCTTTCATACCGTCTTCTTCGCACTTCGCCGCCACTTCGGCTACGAACGTATACGTAAGACTTCTATCGTATACAAGGTCGGTTATCGTTTTTATTTCGTCTACGATATACACGGAACTAATCAGCATTCCTGTCATGTTTTCGCCCGTTCCTGCATGCGTACCCGTAAGGAATATCAGTGCGGAAACATTGTGGCTATACGTCCATTCGATGCTCACTCTCGTCCAAGCTTGCGCTTTCAATGTACAAGCATTTGCCTTTTCCGCTTTGTATATATTTTCTGCCGTTCCGTATGCGAAAGAAATTGCCTGTTCGTAAGGATTATACACATATATAACGAGTGTTTTGCCGCTCGGCGTTTCCGTGCAATTTATTTTGAAATTGCCCCATTCGCCCGTATGCGTGATTTCCGTATACGCGCCGTATTTTTCGTCCGTGCCCGTCGTAAAGCTCATGCTTGCAGTGTTCTGTCCGCCGTTCTCCAAACCGCCTTCGTATATCGTAATATCCTTTATCGTATCGTACAAGCCGACGAGTTTTTCGCCGTTCGTGACCAGCGGTTTTGCCGCTTCGGGCAACTTATCGTATTTTGCGTACGCTGTCTTTATCGCGCCGATTGCCGCCAACGTCGCCGTATCGGGCAATGCCGCGATTTCGTCAATCAGCGGTTGCAAGCTTTCGCCGCAGGCGCATTCGCCATTTTCGCCGTACGTATGCCCCGTCGCAGGAATTTTCAATTCGGCTTCCGTTACTTCTTCGTAATACTCGTTGTAGAATTTTTCGCCCGACGTATAGTGCGCTTTCATGCCGTCTTCTTCGCACTTCGCCTCCACTTCCTCTACGAAAGTGTAGGTAAGGCTCTTGTCGTATGCAAGGTCGGTTATCGTTTTTATTTCGTCTACGATATACCATGCCGACAACTTCATATCCGTAATATTCGTACCGTCGCCTGCCTTCGCACCCATGACAAAACGCATATCTTTCACGGAATAATTCATGGTATATCGGAAAGAAACGCGCGTCCAAGCTTTTGCTTTCAAAACGGTATGCCGCAAATCCTCTCCGCCGAATATACTGTCCGAGTTCCCGTCGTTTTGATAGCCGTAGCTTATCGTCCAATCGGTTTCCGACGGATTATAAACGTAGAACACGACGTACGTTTCGGGCGTAAGCTCTGCATTCATATACAAATTCGCCCAACCTGCCGTATGCTTCGCTTCGACATATTCGCCGTATTTTTTGTCCGCGCTCGACGTAAAGGTGATCATCTCCGCCTTCATGGCGTCTACCTTTTGCTTGTATTCCTCGCTCGCTTTTTCCTCTTCGGTATACGCATCGCCGTTGTCTTTCTTGGGCTCGGGACTATAATGCGTAACATCGCTCGACCAATTCGCACTTGAAAGCACGGTGATATTTTTCACCGCTTCGTACAAATCCGCCAATTGTTTGCCGCCTTGAATTTTCGCCTGCGTTGCTTCGTCCAAATCCGCATAAACCGCGTACATTGTTTGAATTTTCTTTACGTCGGGCAGCGTAATACCCTCTGCCGTTTGCGGCAACTGCGCGATTGCATCGGCAATCGTCTTTATATTGATACCGCAACCGTTTTTGCAAACGCCGCTTTTCTCGTCGAAATCGTGCCCCAACGCTTCGCCGTATGTAAACGTTTCTTCGGTAGAGCACGCACCGCACTCGCAAGACTTATAGTATACGGCAACCTCCGTGCAAGTTGCAGGCGATTTCAAATACTTTTCTTCCGTCACTTCGCGCGTGTAAGCGTGCGGCAGCGTTTTCTCGTCGTTGCAATTCGCGCACTTCTTGGTGTGCGTACCATCCCCATTGTCCGTACAGGTATAGCTATGCCCCGACTTCGGAATCGTAAGCTCGCTCCAAGATACGGGTTGTTTGTTTGCGTCGAAGGTCTTGCTGCATTCGCTGCAATAGAAATACCCTTTCAAGCCCGTTTTGTCGCAAGTAGCCGCCGTTTCGGCAACCCACACGTACGAATGTTCGGTATGCTCCGTTGCCGACAAACTCGCCGACGAGCTTGCCGACGTAGGCGAACCGCTCGCGCTGTTTTTAGGCGAAGACGAGCTGCCCGTATGCAAGAACGAACAACCGCTCGCCAATGCCGCCAAGGACAACACGGCAAACGCCGTCATTAGTTTCTTTCTCATGATTAAAATCCTCCTTATTGATTTTATGTTTTTACCGATTTTTTCGGTTTGTTACTTAGTTATGGAACAAAACGATCTTTCCCTCTTTACGGGATTTTTCCGCGTTGTACACGCAAAGGTGTCCGTTGACGGAATCGTTGATCGACGTAAGGGAAATGGAACTTCTATCCCCGTTCATGTAAGCGATAAGATCATGCATGATGTTGTAATCTCCGCCGTAATGTCCGCCGAATTGCGCCTTCAAAATTACCTTGTCCTTTACGTTGACGACGCGCTCTTCATACGCGGAATTATCCAAACGGAAGGTACGCACGACGAATTCGTGTTCTTCCAATTTGCCCTCGATCTCTCCGCGCGTACCGACGAGGTGAATATACCGATCGGGTTTCGCGCAACCTGCCGTCAGCGTGAAATTACAGGTAGAACCGTTTGCGAAGCCGATCGTCACCTGCTGTCTGTCTACGAGGTCCGCCCCGGGAATATCGTACGCGCACATGCCGTATACGTCGTGTTTCAAAAATTCGCGCTTTTCCTCTTCGGTGATTTCGTCCAGCGGCTTGTTCAAGCGATCCCACACCAAGAAAGGCATAACGTCCCATTCGATATATTGCCGAATCGCGGAATGCAGACACGTCCTTTCGTGCGGACATTCGTAACAAAATTTCGTCGCGCCTTGCGGTTGATTTTCTTTGACGAACTCCGCGCGCGTGCCGTTGCTGTACGCTTTATAAGGCACGGTGGCGTTGTTCAACCAACAAATCAAATCCATGTCGTGACAGCACTTTGCCAAAAGCAAACCCGATCCGCACTTTTCCTCGCTGTTCCACTTACCGCGAAGGAATGAGGTGAGATAATGCGAGTTGCAGACATGCTCGTTCATTTCCATAGAAACGATCGTACCGATCTCGCCGTCGTTGATAAGTTTCTTAATCTCCCGATAGAAAGGCGTATACCGCAACACGTGGCAAATAAATACGTTGCAGCCTTTTTCGCGCGCTTTGCGCTGAATGTCGAGCAATTGCGCCTCCGTAGGCACGATGGGCTTTTCCAAAAGCATATCGTAGCCTGCCTCTAAAATCTCCATAGCGGTTTCGTAATGATATTGATCCATCGTCGTATTGATGACGAAATCGCAGAAAATGCCGCTTTTCAAAAATTCTTCAAACGACGAGAATAATTGATTGTCTAAAAGGTTGTACGCCTTTTTTGCCTCCTGCAAGCGGAAAGGATTTACGTCCACCACGGCGGCAATGCCCAATTCGTCGGGGTTGGTCAGCGAATAACCGCCGTATACCTGCCCTCTGTTGCCGTAGCCGACGATCGTCGCCCATCTCTTTTTGCCTTTTTTCTCCAATATTTTTTCCATTTCTTCTCTCCTTTTTTTGGATTCTCTGTAATGTCGTAACGCTCTATAATACGTTTCCATGCACCCGAAACCGCATTCGCGCGCAATCCAACGCATGGTGAGTTTGCCTTTTTTCTCTCGATTCATTTTCATCGCTTTTTCCAAGCGATAGCCGTTGATATACTCGCTAAACGTCATTCCCATCGCGTCGTTGAACAGCGTGGAAATATAATTCTTGTTATAGCCGAGATAATTTGCAAGATCTTTTAATCCGATCGGTTCTTTATAATGTTCGGAAATGTAACGGTTGATATTGACGAGCAGATCTCCGTCCTTGTCCGTATGCTTTTCCCGAACCAAGTTTCTATCCCACAAAAACCCGAACAGCGTGTTGATGAAGCCGTGTTTTTGCAACACATTGAAACCGTCGAACTCTCTGTCCGTTTCGCGCAACAACCGCAACGCTTTTTCAAATTGCTTTTCCGAAGGATTTAAGAAATTGTTGAATTCCCAGCCCTCGTTAAGGATATGGTCGAGATATTCCTCCCCCATGACGATAATATAGCAGGAGGCGTTCTCCACGAATTCGTAATAGTGCGAATCGTAGCGATTGACAATAAATATCTCCCCTGCGGACAACGTCCTCGTTACGTCGTTCACCGTGCAACGCAACATGCCGCCGTATACGACGACCATCTCCGTACTCTTATGAATGTGCCCGTCGGGAAAGCTATAACCTGCGGAAAGCATATCGGGAAAGTGCATGAAATATAAATGCTCTTTCTCGTCCGCGCCCCATTCGTAAAATGCGAAATCTTTCATCAGCGTTCCCTTATACTCCTTTTTTCCCTTGCCTACCGTCGCCGACGGTTATAACCAAACGATCTCGTTCGGCGCAAGAGACACCGTCCGTTCCTTTCCGTCCATATCGCTGAATACCGTCGTTTGCGGCGCGTCGGTATTGTTGCTGAGGGCGTATTTTCCGCTGTGCGGATAGTAGTTGCAATCCACGCGATAGTTCGACGAATACGCCTTTTTCAAGTCGTTCTCTTTATGCGCGCACCACAAGATTGCCCTATACAGCATGCGCGTGTTCATGGGATTGTAATTCATGCCGGCAAGATAGAAGCTTCTGCCTGCGCCGAACTCGTTCACCGCCATTTTTACGTGACCGCTGTTGAAATCGGCAAGGAACTCTTTATCGTAACGCGCTTTCAAAATCTGCGCGCCTTCCAACGCGTACACGTTGTCCGTACCGTTCGCATAATCGATTTCTCCGTCCGCTTCGTCCAAGATGAAATGTCCGCCGATCTCCTTGCAGTTATATTTATGCAACAACACGGAAAGACTCATTTCTTTGTCCACGCCCAACACGTCGGAAAGCTGGAAGAACTTGCCTTGGTGCAAAATCGAGGTAGGCTCTCCTATGCCGATGAAACCGCCGCCGTTCGCAACGAACTGCTTCACCCTGCGCACGATTTCTTCGTCTTTCCAAAGATAGTCCCCCACGAACGACGTGCCCGCGTTGCCGTAGTTGAGCACGACGTCGAAGCCCTCCGTTTCCAAAACGCCCGCTTTTACGTCGTCGAAGTTAATAAACCGCACGTCCACGGGTAAACCTGCCAAAGCCTCCATAACGCCCATATACGGGTGGTTGGCAGGATAGTGCTGATCTTGACAAACGCTGTGCAGAAGCCACGCGCGCTTCGCGCCCCAATAATTCAATACGGCTATCTTCGCCGCGCAATAGGGCTGTTTGCCGCCGACGTTTTCGTAAATGGTGCGGAACTCCTCGCAAACGCGGTCGATGGTCTTGCAAAGCATGGGGCGTTTATCCGCCAGCGCGAGATAGCCGCCGAACCCGATCCTGTCCACGGGCTTGCGCAACAGCGCGCGGCGTTCGATGCCCCAGAAATAGTTGAGGGTGAACGTCGCCCCCTCGTCCGTCGCCAGCGTATCGGGGAAGAAATAAGGATTCATGCGAATTTCCTTGCACTTTACGCCGCAAGGAATGTCCGTCACCGAACGCACCGACGCGCCCGATTGCACGCTGCCGATCATGATATCCAAATCGATGTCCTTGAAATACTTGCCGTACGGCTCCGCGCCGATCCAATTATCTCCCCAGAACATTGCCGTTTGCTTGCCGCTGTCGTGCACGATCTTTATAATCTCTTTCATCGTATCGCAAACGAAACGTTCCACGAGGTCCATATAATCGAGGTATGCCTTAGAGGGCATCAGGAAATGATTGCCGTAATACCCCTCCGTCAAAATATCCTCCAAAGTGATCGCGTAGCCGTACTCCTTTTCAAACCGTTCGAACATGGCAGGGCTTGCCGTCATCGAATAATTGAACCATTCGAACAGTTTCTGCTTCGTGCCCGTAACGTATAAAAGGAAAAAATGATAGAAGAACGTCGTAAAACGCACCACGTCTACCTGCGGATTGTTCGCCAACCATTCTTTCAGATTGTTTTTGATATGTTCCAAAGTTTCGGGATAGATCGGATCGAAATCTCTATCCTTTTCAATGTCCCAATTGTTGCAGGTATAGTTATACACCTGCACGGGATTCCAAAGCTGTTTGCAAAAGAAATTCACCGTATACTCGTGCATGGGTACGGCATTTTTCACGATAAGCAAATCGTTGCCGAGATATTCCCAATCGCGATGTTCCGCACCCGTCGTACGATCGAATACTTGCCAATACTTTTTATGCTCGTACGTATTTACTTCCAACTGCCCCTTAAAAAGCCCTTCCAAAAGATTTATTTCCAACGCGTCGGAAAACGCCGTGCGCCGCCTTGTGATCACGGCTACGTTCATCAACGCTTCGTCGTGCGAATAAGCGTATGCGTTGTCGTTTCTCGTCAAAAAATAAGTCTTGTATACTTTCAAGCCGAAATCCCGTACGTTTTCGGGAAGTTCCGTTCCGTCGCAATCGCGCACCGCATCCGCGCCCCAACGCCGTATGTATTCTTTCGTTCCTTCCACGAAACTCTTGTCCGTGGGAATCGTCAATCTGCCTGTCTTCATGCTGCGTTCGCTCCTTTTTTTCGGTTCTCTCATTATACCATGAAGTGTCTCGGCGAAACTGTCACATATTCAGAAACTATTGTCATATTTTCATACGTTTGCGGATTTCGCCGCCAACGGAAAATCATGGAAAATACAGCGTTTTCAAACGTAAAAAGCAGCCGAAAGGCTGCTAAAAGAGTATATATTGAAACGGCGAAACGGTCACGTCCTTATTTCGACGCACAAAAAAAGCACGACTTAGCGAATATACCCGCTAAATCGCGCTTAAACGAAAAAAGCACCTGCATACGCAAGTGCCGTTTTTTGGCTGGGGCGAAGTGATTCGAACACCCGAATGACGGAGTCAGAGTCCGTTGC
>CAYWML010000027.1:0-18408 GCA_964459515.1 uncultured Clostridia bacterium
ATTGTAGCAGTTTGACGAGCGTAACCATAGGCAACAGTGTGACGAGTATCGGTGCGTATGCGTTCTATAATTGTAGCAGTTTGACGAGTATAGAAATTCCCGATAGTGTGACGCGTATAAAAGATTATGTATTCTCTTCATGTAGCTGTTTAACGATATATTGCGAGGCGGCAAGTAAGTCGAGTGGTTGGGATAGTTATTGGAAAAGTTCTTTTTGTCCTGTTATATGGGATTGTAAAAATAACGACGTTGCCGATGACGGATATATTTATGCCGTAATAGACGGTATTCGGTATGGAATTAAGGATGGCGAAGCAACTGTCGTAAAGCAACCGAGCAATATACAAACGGCAACTATTCCTGTAAGTATCACGTATAAAGACACTGCTTATGCAGTGACGAATATCGATTCGAGTGCGTTCGAGAATTATTTGAGCAGTTTGACGAGTGTTGTAATTGGCGATAGTGTGACGAGTATCGGTTATGGTGCGTTCCAATATTGTAGCAGTTTGAGAGAAGTATATTATAACGGCGCGGAAAGCGAGTGGAATAAAATTTCGATTGATTCTTATAATTACAATTTAACTTCGGCGACGCGGTATTATTACAGCGAAGAACAGCCGACGGGAAAAGGCAATTATTGGCATTACGTGGACGGCGTAGTGACGAAGTGGTAAACGGCTGAGAATAAAAAAAGGCGGCTTTGCGCGATTTTCGCGCAAAGCCGCTGTTTTGTTTTCGTTCCCTCTATCGGCGGAGATTGCCGCAGTCGCGCGTACCGCGCTCCTTCGCAATGACGGGGCTGGGGGGGTGACGGGCGTGGGCTTGCGGTGACGGTGAGGGACGAAGTTCGGGGAGAAAAAACGTTCAAAGAAGAAAAATTGTGAAAAAATATTAAAAAAACGGAAAATATATAAAGCAAATCTTGACAAGGAAAGCAAAAAAGTACTATAATATAGAATAGAGCGACGAAACGGTGCGCCGTTTTGCGCTTTCAAAATCATTCGGAGGCTTTTCATGGTACCCCTATCAATTGCAATCGTAATTCTCGTTATGCTGTCGGCGTTTTTTTCCGGAACGGAAACGGCGTTTTCCTGCGCGAATAAAATCAAGCTGAAAACGTACGTGGCGCAAGGCAGGAAACACGCGCAAGCCGTCTATGCGTTTGCGGACGAAAAATACGATAAACTCGTCACGACGATCCTTATCGGCAACAACGTCGTTAATTTGACGGCGTCTGCCCTCGGCACGATTTTCTTTGGAAAATTGATCGCGAACGGCGACGTTGCGACGACGGTTTCTACGGCTGTGCTTACGGTCGTGGTGTTGCTTTTCGGCGAAATTACGCCGAAGTTCTTTTCCAGCGTGTATCCCGAACGGTTCTGCTTCGTGTTTTATCCGCTGATGCAGCTTTTCTATTGGGTGTTGACGCCTATCGGAAAAGTTTTCGATTTGTATAAGAAAGGGCTTTCCAAAGCGTTCAAACTTAAAAAAGACGAAACGGTGACGGACGAAGAGTTGCTTTCTTTGGTGGAAGAAGCGGAGGAAAGCGGAACGCTGAAAGAGGACGAATCGGAACTCGTCCGTTCCGCCCTCGAATTCGACGATTTGAAAGTGGAAGATATTTTAGTGCCGCGCGTGGACGTCATTGCCGTGGACGAAGCTTCTACTATGGAAGAGATACGCTTCACTTTCGAGAAGTCCGGTTATTCTCGTTTGCCCGTGTATAGGGAAACGATCGACAACGTCATCGGGCTTATTCACGAAAGGGATTTTTTCAACGGCTTTTTGAAAGGCGAAAAGGAAATCGGGCATTTGGTGCAAGAGATCGCCTTTACGACGGAGTATACCCGTATTTCCACGCTTTTGAAACAGTTGCAAAAGCAGAAAATCCATATGGCGGCGGTTTCCGACGAATACGGCGGTTTGCTCGGTATCGTTACTTTGGAGGACGTATTGGAGGAACTCGTCGGGGAGATCTGGGACGAACACGACGAAGAAGAAGTGCATTTCGGCAAAATCGGCGAAGGGGAGTATTGGGTGGACGGCAAGTGCGATTTGGAAGCCTTTTTCGAATTGTACGAAAAGGAGCTGCCCGAGGATACCTACGACGCCAACACGGTCGGCGGCTGGGTGACGGAACTGTACGGCGGCATTCCTCCGATCGGGGAAACGCTTCGCTATGAGGACGTGGAGATAAAAATCGTCAAAGCGACGAAACAAAAGGTGTTGAAAGTTCGTGCTTCTCGCGCGGAAACGACGGGAACGGACGAGGACGAAAAATAATAAAAACGAGGTGGATTTATGGCAACGATTTTGGTTACGGGCGGTTGCGGCTATATCGGTTCGCATACCGTATTGGAGCTGTTGAACAAGGGCTACGAAGTGGTTGTGGTGGATAATTTCAGCAATTCTTCTTTCGAGAGCTTGCGCCGCGTGCAGAAGATAACGGGAAAAACGGTTACTTTCTACGAAGCGGACATTCGCGACGCGGAAGCGATGACGAAGATTTTCGACGCGCACCGTTTCGACGCCGTCATTCATTTTGCGGCGTTTAAGGCGGTCGGCGAAAGCTGCCGTTTGCCTTTGAAATACTACGAAAATAATATCAGCGGCACGGTTTCGCTGTTGCAAGTCATGGAAAAGCACGACGTGAAGAAGATTATTTTCTCCTCTTCCGCAACCGTGTACGGCGATCCCGAACGGCTTCCTTTGGACGAGAATTGCCGCCTTTCGACGACGAACCCGTACGGCAGCACGAAACTTATGATGGAGATGATCATGCAGGACGTCTATAAGGCGGACAATGCGTGGAATATCATTCTTCTCCGCTATTTCAATCCCGTCGGCGCGCACGAGAGCGGCTTGATCGGCGAAGATCCGAAAGGTATTCCCAACAACCTCATGCCGTACGTGGCGCAGGTTGCCAGCGGTAAATTGCAGTGCGTGAACGTGTTCGGCAACGATTACGATACTCCCGACGGAACGGGTGTGCGCGATTATATCCACGTCGTCGATCTTGCTTTGGGACATATTGCCGCAATCGAGCATTGCAACGATTCGGGCGTGCATATTTACAACCTCGGCACGGGGCACGGGTACAGTGTGTTGGATATGATACACGCGTTTGAGAAGGCGTGCGGCAAAAAAATCCCGTACCGCATTTGCGAACGCCGCCCCGGCGACATCGCCACCTGCTACGCCGCGCCCGATAAAGCCGCGAAAGAGTTGCATTGGACGGCGAAAAACGGCATCGAGGAAATGTGCGCTTCGCAATGGAAATGGCAAAGCGGCAATCCGAGAGGGTACGAAGGCTGAGCCAGCAAAAGCATGGTAGTTCCCGACGAAGTGTTGCGTTCCGAGCGAAAAACGCTATCTATCTGCGTGGACGGTTTGGGACGGTTGATCGTACGCGCGCCCCTTCGTTGCGGCGAGGCGCGTATAGCGGCGTTTTTACGCGAAAAAGAAGCTTGGATCTTGCGGCAGCAGGCAAAACAGCGCGCCGCAGGATTGGCGTTGCCGCCCGATGATTTGGACGGTTACGCTTTGCTTTTGCTCGGCGAATATCGCACGATCCGTTTGACGGACGGAAAGCGCGTTTCGCTCGGCGACGGCGTTTTATATGTTCCGCGCGACGGCGCGAGGGATCGGCTTGTTCGGTGGCTGAAAGCGCAGGCAAAACGTATTTTTGCCGAGCTTACGGCGCAGACGGCGCAGCGTATGGGCGTTGCTTACGCGTCCGTCGCCGTCAACGGCGCGCGAGGGCATTGGGGCTCTTGTTCGGGCAACAACGCTATCCATTATTCTTTTCGGCTGTTGTACGCTCCGAAAGCGGAAATCGAATACGTCGTCGTGCACGAATTGGCGCATACCGTGCATAAAAATCATTCCGCCGCTTTTTGGAAAACGGTGGAAAAGTACGTGCCCGATTGGCGTATGCGGCGCGCGTGGTTGAAGGCGCATAGCGGCTTGACGGCGATATTTTAGCGGCTTTTCGGGAAAGAAAAAGCTTGAAAAGGCGTTTAGTCGCAACCGAAAAGCGGTATAAAAGATACGGAAGAAATTCATAGACGAGGAAGGCATGTTAGAACTCAAAAATATCGGCTATCGCGTAGAGGACGAGCTGGGGGAAAAGGAGATATTAAAGGACGTCAATTTGACGTTGGACGAACGGTTCGTGGCGTTTACAGGTCCGAACGGCGGCGGCAAGTCTACGCTTGCCAAAGTAATCGCCGGTATTCTCACGCCGACGACGGGCGAAATTTGGCTGGATGGGGAGAATATCACGGGGCTGTCCGTGACGGAGCGCGCGAAACGCGGCGTTTCCTATGCTTTTCAACAGCCCGTGCGCTTTAAGGGGATTACGGTGCGCGATCTTATCAATATCGCCGCCGGAAAAACGCTGAAAGTGTCCGACGCGTGCGCCTATCTTTCCGAAGTGGGCATGTGCGCGCGCGATTATATCGACCGCGAAGTGAACGCTTCCCTTTCGGGCGGAGAATTAAAGCGTATCGAGATTGCCACTATTTTGGCGCGCGGCACGAAGCTTTCCATATTCGACGAGCCGGAGGCAGGCATCGACCTTTGGAGCTTCGGCAATTTGATAAAGGTATTCGAGAGCATGTACGCAAAAACGCAGGGAAATATTTTGATTATTTCCCATCAGGAGCGTATTTTGAATATAGCCGATAAAATCGTGGTGATCGCGAACGGCGGCGTACAGAGCGTCGGGAAAAAGGAAGAAATTTTGCCGCAACTTTTGGCGGCGGAGTCCTGCCGCGTTTTGGCGGACAAGCTTTAAGGGAGGGCAGCAGGTATGGACGCAATCGAAAAAGACTTATTGTTGCAAATTGCCGATCTGCACGGCGTTCCCGAAGGGGCGTATAATATTCGCGGCAACGGGAAATCGCTGGGCAGAGGCACGACGGCGAATATCGACATCGTGACGAAAACGGACGGAAAGTCCGGCATCGATATTTACGTGAAACCGTGGACGAAAAACGAGAGTATGCATATTCCCGTCATTATCAGCGAGGCGGGCTTGCAAGAGGTCGTGTATAACGATTTTTACATCGGGGAAAACGCCGACGTCGTCATTGTTGCTGGTTGCGGTATTCATAATTGCGGCGGCGTGGAAATGACTTCTCGGCACGACGGCGTGCATACTTTTTATGTCGGAAAGAACGCGCGCGTGAAATACGTGGAGAAGCACTACGGCGGCGGCGACGGCTTGGGCAAGAACGTCATGAATCCGAAAACGGTGGTACATCTTGCCGAGGGCGCGCATATGGAGATGGAAACGACGCAGATAAAAGGTATCGATTCCACCAACCGCGTGACGGAGGCGGAGATGCAAACGGGCGCGGAGTTTTTCGTGCGGGAAAAGCTGTACACGCACGGGGAGCAGCGCGCCGACACCGATTTTAAGGTAGATATGAACGGCGACGGGTGTCGGGCGGACATTCTGTCCCGATCGGTCGCGGCGGACGCGTCCCGTCAACATTTCGTATCCGTTATGAACGGCAACGCGCCCTGTTACGGGCACACGGAGTGCGACGCCATTATTATGGACAGAGCGTCGGTGACGGCTGCGCCTTGTCTTTCGGCGAACGACGTGGAGGCGGAGCTTATCCATGAAGCGGCAATCGGTAAAATCGCAGGCGAACAGCTTACCAAGTTGATGACGCTCGGTTTGACGGAAAAGGAAGCCGAAGAATATATTATAAAGGGCTTTTTGCATTGAGCGTGTGAAAAGTCGTTCCCCAATCAGCAAGCTTTGCTTGCGCGTTCAACGCCGATAGGCGTTTGCGTGATGCTAACCGACTATCGTTTCCGCCTGACGGCGGAGATTGCCGCGGCGCGTTCCGTGCCTCGCAATGACGGGGAGCGGCGTCGTTATAAGACAATAAAATTCGTAAAAAAACAACAGGAGATAGATAAAAATGAGTGATTTGGCTTACAAAAGAACAAATGTTTACGAAAAAGCGGACGAAAAACTTTTGAAAGAAATTTTTGCGTACGCAGAGGGCTACAAGGCTTTCTTGGACGGCGGCAAAACCGAGCGCGAAGCTTGCGCTTTCGCCGTCGAGGACGCGAAAAAGCACGGCTACGTGCCGTTTACTTTCGGTATGCGTTTGCAGGCGGGCGATAAGGTCTACTATAACAATCGCGGCAAAAATTTGTACTTGCTTCGTATCGGCACGGCGGACGTCGCGAAAGACGGCATTCGCATTCTCGCTTCGCACATCGACAGTCCGCGTTTGGATTTGAAACAAGTGCCGTTGTACGAATCCGAGGGGATTGCTTTCGGCAAAACGCACTACTACGGCGGCATTCGCAAATACCAATGGGCGACAATCCCCCTTGCGCTCCACGGCGTAGTCGCGCTGGCGGACGGCAACGTGTTGCAGGTGAAAATCGGCGACGAAGAGGGCGATCCCGTCTTTTATATCAGCGATTTGTTGCCGCACTTGGCGGCGAAGCAGAACGCAAAACCGCTCGGCGAAGGCATCGGGGGCGAGGACTTGAATATTTGGTTCGGCAACATTCCTTATACGGCGGCGAAAGACGAAAAGGATAAGACGGTGAAAGAAAATCTTTTGCGTATTCTTAACGAGAAGTATGGTATTGCCGAAGCGGATTTCATGAGTGCGGAGCTTTGTCTCGTGCCTGCTTATAACGCAAAGGACGTCGGTTTCGATCGCGCCTTGATCGGTTCGTACGGGCATGACGATCGCGTTTGCTCCTATCCTGCCTACACCGCGCTGTTCGATACGATTTCCGAAGAACACACGGTGATGGTCGTGTTGGCGGATAAAGAAGAGATCGGCAGCGAAGGCTCGACGGGTATGCAATGCGCTATTTTCACCGATCTTATCGACGAAATCGCGCGTTCGTTCGGCGTAAGTTCCGCGGCAATTCGCGCACATTCCAAGTGCCTTTCCGCAGACGTAAACGCAGGGTACGATCCGAATTTCCCCGACGTTTTGGAAAAGCAGAACGCCACATATGTATCGCACGGCGCAGGCGTGACGAAGTTCACGGGTGCGCGCGGCAAGAGTGGTTCTTCCGACGCCGACGCGGAATATGTTGCGTACCTTCGTAAAATTTTCGACGAGAACGGCGTGATTTGGCAGACGGGCGAATTGGGTAAAGTGGACGTCGGCGGCGGCGGAACGGTGGCAAAATTTATCGCAAAAATGAATATCGACACCATCGATATCGGCGTGCCCGTTATTTCCATGCACGCCCCGTACGAGGTCGTTTCCAAAGCGGACGTATACGAAACGTACCTTGCCTTTAAGGCGTTCCTTAAATAAGAAAATCGGGCATGCAGGTATGCGTTGAAATAAAAAACGCGTTTCTCTTTTTTGCAGGAGGAACGCGTTTTTTTTCGTCTGTTTTATCGTATCGTGTTGCCCGAATATAAGGTTTCCTTAACGTACGGTGACTTCTTCGTTTTCAAAATCGAGGTTCGCCGCGAAGAACGCGACCATGCCCCGTACATATTCCGCGTAATCGGAAAGGGCGAAACATTCGCATGCGGCGTGCATGGCAAGCTGCGCCATGCCGACGTCGGCGGCTTGCATACCCGTGTGGCGTAACGCCGCCGCGCCCAGCGTGCTGCCGCTACGCATATCGTTACGGTTGAAAAAATGTTGATAGGGCACGTCGGCTTTTTCCCAGATCGTTTGTAAAATCGCCGTCGATACGCCGCCTGTCACGTATGCGCCGTTGGCGTGGTGCTTGATAACTATACCGCCGCCAAGGCGGACTTTGTTCGTCGGATCGGCATATTCGGGGTGATTGGGGTGCACGGCGTGCGCGTTGTCCGCCGACAAGAGGAAGGACGAAGCGAGGGCTTTGTAATATTCGGCGTCGTCGAAGCGGAGCGCGTAGGCAATTCTGCGCAAGGTGTTTTCGAGAAAATCGCCGTCCGCGCCGCGTACGGTGGCGTTACCGACTTCCTCGCTGTCCATGCAGGCGGCTACGCAAATGCCGCTACGCGGAGCTTCTTCCTCCGTCAAAATCGCTTCTAAGGAGGCATACATGCTCGTCAAATTATCGATTCGAGGGGAAGCGACGAATTCGTCGTGAAAGCCGAATCGGTAGGGCGTTTCCGCGTTGACGAGGAATAAATCGTCCGCGATTACGCCCTCGCCTGCGATACGCGCGTAAAATGCTTTCGTATCGGGCGCGTCTTCCGCAAGGCTGAGCAAGGGTTGCAAATCGACTTGCTTTTGCACGGCTACGCCGTCGTTGACGTTGCGGTTTTGGTGAATGGCAACGGAGGGAATGCAGAGGGTAAACGGCGCAGTCACCGTTTCTGTCCGCAAAACGTTTCCGTCGCGTTTTACCACTCTTCCTGCGAGCAAAAGCGGTCTGTCGAGATAGGAATGCCAAGCCGCGCCGCCGTACGGTTCGGTGTTCAAGACGGCGTAGAGACTCGTTTTTTGCAAGGGGTTCGCTTTAAGTTTCAGCATGGGGGAGTCGGTATGCGAAGCGATGATTTTATAGGAAAAATCGTTTAACGCGCCGACGGTGAAGGCGATGATCGCGCTGTCGTCGCGCACGACGAAATATTTTCCGCCTTCGCAAATTTGCCAATCCTCGTTTTCCGCGAGTTTGGTGAAACCGCGGCTAAGAAGCAGAGCCGAAGCTTGTTCGCAAGCGTGGTAAGCGGTGGGGGAATTTTTCAAAAATTCGATAAGTTGTTCCGACATATTTTTTCTTCCTTTATTTGGAGTGACATTGTATAAAGCTATCGAGCAGGCGTGCCGTCGCGCCCGATAAACCCAAGGCAAGGAATATAGTTCCTTGTGGTGGTGCAGGGGGCAACGCCCCACTGTGAAAACGAACGCCGACGGGCGTTTCAGCGGCGAAAGCCGACTAGCGTTTCCGCCTGACGGCGGAGATTGCCGCGGCGCGAATGCGCCTCGCAACGACGAGCTTGCGTTTCCGCCCGACGGCGGAGATTGCCGCGGCGCGAATGCGCCTCGCAATGACGAGCTTGCGTTTCCGCCTGACGGCGGAGATTGCCGCAGTCGCGCGTATCGCGCTCCTTCGCAATGGCGGGAAAGGGCGTGGCGGTATTCGGTGGAAAAAGCGGCTCGCCCCGAAAAAGGCAAGCCGTTTACGCGTTATGCTTTTTGATAGGAAGCCGATTGCAATTCGTAAATTATCGTGCCCAATTCGTAGGCGACGGGCGATTCCAAACGAAGCATTACGTTATGGTAAACGTTGTCTTTGCCTGCGCCGAGATTGCTTGCGATCCACGCCGTTTGCGTTGCGCCCGAATTTTTCGCGTCGATCTGTACGGTGACGGGGCGATATTTAATTGTCGCCTTCGTCGCTTCTTCCTCCGCGTTCTTGCGGTAGGAAAAGTCTTTGCTTTCCGCCGTGGAGAAATTGACTTTCAATTTCTGTACCGCGTCGGAGAACGGAGCATAGCAAAGCAACGTACCGCTCGACGTGCTGTCGGGAAAGGCGCGCAACGATAAAAGCAACTGTTCGTTGTCGATGTAGCTGTATTTATCGGCGTCGTCCAACGCGAACGAAGAAGTTTTACTGCTTTTTGCGGATTGCATGTCCTCGTTTAATTCCGTCACCGTTGCGGTGTGCGCGACGTAATCCGTCTTTACGGCGTAGCGGAACGTTTGGAAACAGTCGGCTACGGCGGCTACGGAAGCGTTAAGCGGAGAGGCGGTGCATAAGGTCTTTTCCGAGTACAACGGCTCTAACGATTTGGCGTACAAGCGTACGCGCGATTCGACGGAATCCTGTTGCGGGGCGGAAGAAACGCCCTTATAGGTATAGGTTGCCGCGACGTCCAATTTGGTCGTGTAGTCATAGTATTCCGCGCCGTCTTCTTGGACGTATTGCAATTCGGTGACGTACGTGCCCGTATAGTTTACGGCGTACGAAACCGTGCTGTTTTCGTTGGCGTCGAAGGATACTTTATATTCCAGCTTTTCGTAAAAACCATCGGCGGAAGCGAGCACGTTGCTCTTCCAATAATCGTCGAAAGCAATTTTTTGATCGCTTGCCGTGCAGGCGACGCTCGTCGTAAGACAGAGCAACAGCGCGAGCGCGCCTATTCGTTTTTTAATTTTCATTTTCTATCTCCGTAGGGCGCAAAATGAGCCTTTTATTGGTTTGTCGGTTGCCGAATGTTCGCGCAACCGATATTATTATACCACATCTTTTCGAATTTGTAAAAACAAAATAGAGATTTCCCGAAAATAATTGTGAAAAAAAGCTGAAATTTTGCCTGCGTATGTGTTATAATATATTCGTAGAAAGCATGGAAACGGGAGGCGAACGGGTGAACGCGGTAATAAAAGCGAATACCATGGCGCAGTGCATGGAAAGCATGGCGGAGTACGCGGCGGCGTACGAAGCGCAAGGCGGACAAAATTTGATTTTTTGCGAGGATCGGCTAACTTTGCTTGCCGAGCGCGCGATTTTGGAAAAGCTCGGAGGGACGTTCTCTTCGGGTGTGGCGACTTTTGCGCGGTTTTTGAAAAGCGACGAAAAGATACTCACCAAGCAAGGCTCGGTGATGGCGGTGGGCGAGATTATGACGCGTTTGCAGGAGGAAAAGCGGTTGCAATGCTTTACGAGCGTGGCCTCCGTCGGGGGGAACGCAGGCTGTATTTACGAAACGTTGGCGCAATTTTCCGCTTCGGAAATCACGCCGACGGTGCTTCGCGACAGCCTTGCGCGGCTTCCCGAAGATATGTTGAAACGCAAATTGTCCGATTTGCTTTTGATCTACGAGGAATATCTTCGTTTTCTTTCCGAACGCGGATATTTGGACGAGAGCCAATATCTTGCTTTGTTGCCGCCCATTTTGCGCGAACATAAGTGGCTGTCGGGCACGAACGTCTTTTTTCTCGGCTATACGTCGTTCACGATGCAGGCGCGCGAGTTAATCCGCGCCGTAGTCGAAACGGCGGACAACGTCGTGGGGATTTTTTGCGGCGGCGAAGCGGAGCTGTACGCAAATCATGCGGCGGAAACCTTCGCGAAAGTTTGCGGCGAATACGGCAAAGTGCAAATTCGCAGCGTGGGAAAGCCGCTCCGAGGCGAGGCGGAACAGCTTCGGCGCGGTTTGTTCGATCCCGTTCGCGTGGGCGCGTATATGCCGACGGACAAGCTGTTTGTTTACGAGGCGGCGGATAAGACGGCGGAGGCGGAGTACGTCGCCGTGAAAATCCGTCGCGCGCTTGCCGAAGATCCGAAGCTTCGCTATCGCGATTTCGCCGTTTTGGCTTCGGACGTCGCCGCCTATTCGTTGCCGCTTAAAAAAGCGTTTGCGGAATACGGCATTCCTTACTTTATCGACGAAAAACGTTCGTTGAAAGCGCATCCGCTCAGTCGTTTCCTGCTCGATTGTTTCCGCGTGGCGAAGGAACGCTATTCGGTGGCTTCCGTGCAGTCGTTGGCGGAGAACGTGTTTTTCGGCGAAAGCGACGAATATCGCAACTATCTGTTGAAATTCGCCAACTATCGCGGCGGCGCGAAACGGGAGATCAAAAGCGGCGAAGCCGTTGCCGCGTTCGATCGGGAGAAATTGCTCGACGGGCGCGCGCGTATGCTGAAAGCAACCGAGGGCATAAAACCGAAAGCGAGCGGAAAAGCGTATTGCGCGGCGGTGCGAGCGATCTTGGTCGCTTTCGACGCGGAAAATCGCTTGGAACAGCTGGAAAAGGACGTCGGCGACGTGGCGTGGAAGGGGTATTTGACACAAATCGGCAGAACGCTCGACGAAGTGCTTGCCGAAGCGGAACTTTTGACGGGGGATAAGCCGATGACGGCGGCGAGCTTTGCCGCGGTGTTGGAGGACGGGCTTGCGGCGACGGAAATATCTTTGATACCGTTGAAAGCGGACGCCGTATTCGTCGGAGATATTACGGACAGCCGCGTGCAGCGCGCGCATACGCTGTTTGCCGTCGGAATGACGGACGATGTGCCGCGGCGTTCGTCCGATACGGCGATTGTATCGGATAAAGAAATCAAACGGCTTTCCGAAGTGCAAGCCTTGCTTGAACCTACGGTTGCCGAGGTGAATTTGCGCGCGAGGGAGAGCGTAGGCTTGAATTTGTGCGCTTTTACGCACGCTTTGCATTGCAGCTATCCGCTGGCTTCGGACGGGAGCGAACCGTCGCTTAGCGAAGTGTTTCTCTATTTGCACAGGCTTTTCGCGCCGAGCGGCAAAAAACTACCGCGCGCGAAAACGTTGTCCGCGGCGGATCTGCCGTACGTCTGTTCCGCGCCCGTACCTGCGGTGCGGCAGTTGCTGTCGGAAAAAAGCCGTTTCGAAAGCGGCGTTGCCGACTCGCGAAAGACGTATTCTTCGTTGTACGAAGCGTTGCGCGAAAAAGGCGTTTTGGAAGAGGACGATTTACGGATAGACGGGGGGCAGGTACGCGTTGAACAGGGGAAAGCGTTGTTTTTTCGCGACGGGCGGATATCGCCTACGGCGTTGGAGGAGTATTTCGCTTGCCCGTTTCGGCATTTTGCCGCGCGCGGCTTGCGCTTGAAAGAGCGCGAGGAGGCGGCGGTGCTTTCCGTCGATACGGGGAACTTTATACACGAATTGTTGGAACGGACGGTGAAGCGCAGTCGCGAGTTCGAAACGGAGGCTGCGTTCCGCGCCTACGCGCGCGAAACGGCGGCGGAGCTGTTGCAGGCTTCCGTGTACGTCGCGCAACAGGACACCGAGGCAGGCGTGTATTTTTCGGATAAATTGCTTGCCGAGGGCGTGGACGTGGCGGCGGCGGCATATCGGCAGGTGGTCGATTCCGAATTTGAAGTGGAGCGTACGGAAGCGATCGTTTCCACGGACTTGTTCCGCGGCAAAGTAGACCGCGTGGACGGCACGAAAAAATACGTGCGCG
The DNA here is from genome assembly GCA_964459515.1 of uncultured Clostridia bacterium. GTDB lineage: Bacteria > Bacillota > Clostridia > Christensenellales > Borkfalkiaceae > Scatosoma. The sequence continues at coordinate 12,903 of CAYWML010000027.1, forward strand.
TTATCGATTACAAAACGGGCAGTATAGACGATCAGGCTTCCTCGTACTATACGGGCAGAAAATTGCAATTGGAGCTGTACATGTCCGAGTTGAAGGGGGAACGCGTTCCCGCCGGCGTGCTGTATTTTCCGGCTTCGGTGGATTACGGCACGGAGGAAGAGGGGCGTTTTCGTATGCGCGGTTTCTTAAACGGCGATACGGAGGCGTTGCTTTGCGGCGACAAGACGTTGGCAACGGCGGCGGAAACGCAGAAGAGCGAACATTTCCCCGCCGCGTTGAAAAATTCCGTGCAGTCGAAACGGGTAATGGACGAACAGACTTTTCGCGATTTTCTCGATTACGCCGTATTCGTCGCGCGGCAGGGCTGTAAGGAGTTGCAGGAAGGATTTATCGCGCCGTCGCCCTACGACGGGAGTTGCGCTTATTGCCGTTACGGCGGCATGTGCGGCTTCCACAAGGAGCACGCGCGATCGCGCAAGGAAAACGGCATAGACGCGCCGCAGATTGCGAATATAGCGAAAGATACGCGCGAGGGAAGGGAGGACTGATATGGCGACGTTTACGGAAGAACAGTTGGCGGCGATCGAGGCGACGGGCAAGACGATCGTTTCGGCTTCGGCAGGCAGCGGCAAAACGACGGTGATGATCGAGCGGATCATTCGCAAAATCAAGGACGGTTGCAAGGTGGACGAGGTGCTTGCGGTGACGTTTACGAAAAAGGCGGCGGCGCAAATGAAAGAAAAACTTGCGGCGGCGTTGACGAAGGCTGTCAACAGCGGCGAGTACACGGGGGAACGGCTCAAAGCTTTGAAAGATCAGCTTTCGGCAGTGCCTTCCGCCGATATTTCCACGATACACGCGTTTTGTTCCAAGCTCATCAAAACGCATTTTTACGCCGCGGGCGTGGACAACGGCTTTCGCATTATCGGCGGCGACGACGCCGAAGGGCTTGCGTTGAAAAACGCCGCTTTGGACGAGTTGCTCGAAGAGGGCTATGAAGAGCGGACGGAAGCGTTTTCGCACCTTTTGTCCGTATATTGGAGAAAAAAGAGCGACAGGGCGTTGCGGAATATTTTGCTTTCGGCGTACGACGAGTTGCGCGGACGTGCGGATTACGCGGAATATTTGCAACGTTGCACGCAATACGACGAGGGAACGTTTGACGGCGTCGTACGGGATCTGAAAGAGAAATTGGACGAAAAATGCCGTTATTATTACGGTATGTTGGAGGACGAACGCGCCTATTTCGAGGGAGTCGGCGCGGCGACGCGCGTAACGCTGGCGCAGACGCTTATGGACTTTTTGGCGGCGTTTTTCGACGAACGGGATCTTTTCGTCGCCGTTCGCGCGGAGCTTCCGAAACTGCCGCAAAATCGCGCTTCCAAGGGCGATACGCCCGAAACGCGCGCGCATATCGAACGTTTGCGCGCGTTGAAAGATCGCGTGAAAAAAATCAAGGAAGAGGAGTTCGATAAAACGCAATCGCGAGAGGAGGAGTTGGCGCGTTTTCTCCGTTCGGGGGAAACGGCGGCGGCTTTGGCGACGTATATTCTTCGTTTCGACGAAAAATACGCCGCGTTAAAAACCGAACGGGGCGTTTTGGATTATAACGATTTGGAGCATAAGGCTTTGGAGTTGTTGCGTAACGAGGAAATTCTTCGCGAGACGCGCGGAAAATACCGTTACGTATTCGTGGACGAGTATCAAGACGTAAACCCCGTGCAGGAAGCCATCGTTTCCATGGTCGGCGGCGAAAATCTCTTTCTCGTCGGGGACGTGAAACAATCGATTTACGGCTTTCGCGGCAGTAAATCGCGATTTTTCGTGGAAAAACAGCGCGCTTTCGAGGCAGGCGAGGGCAACAGCTTGGCGATGACGCGCAATTTTCGCAGTGCCGACGCGGTGCTCGACGCGGTGAACACGCAGTTCTCTTTGGCGATGACGCCGCAGACTTGCAGTGTGGACTACGCAAGGGATTCTCGTATGGAGAGGGGGGGCATGTATGCGTTGAACAGCGGTCGCGTATGCGTACATTTCCTTGGCGAAGAAGAAAAAACGCCGCCGAAAAAACGCGGCGTGTATTCGGTACGCGAAAACGCGGACGGCGAGGAAACGGAGGAAAGTTCGCTCGCAAAAACGATACATTCGATTATCGAAGAAGAACGGAAGTCGCGCTATTACGATCCTGCCGCAGGGGAATATCGCGAGGTTCGCTATTCGGATATTGCCGTGCTTTCACGGAAAAAACAGGGACAAATCGGGGAAACGGTGGCGGCGTTGGCGGCGCGCGGCGTGCCCGTATCCGCCGCGGCGGCGGTGAATATTTGCGATTTTGCGGAGATAAAAAGGTTGACGGATATTTTGTCGCTGATCGACAATGCAGAGCAGGATATTCCGCTTTGCAGCGCGTTGCTTTCGCCGCTCGGAGGACTCACCGCGGACGATTTGACGAGTATTCGCTTGGCGTACCCCGACGAGGCGTTTTTCCGCTCCGCCGCGCGTTTATACGCTTCGGAACGGACGGATATTCTCGCCTATAAATTGCAAAATTTTTATCGTCGTTTGGCGGAATATCGAAAGGCTTCCGCCGTTTTGGACGCAGGGGAATTGTTGACGAAGATCTTGTCGGAAACGAACATGGAAACACGGTTATTGGCGCAAAAAAACGGCGCGTCGTGCTTGCGGCGCGTACACCGCTTCATCGAAGAAACGCGCTCTCCCGAACCGCTTTTTTTGCATGCGTTTTTGGATAAATTGCGAAATATGGAATACAAAATCGAATACAGCGAAAACGGCGGCGAGGATTCCGTGAAAGTGCTGACGATGCACTCCTCCAAAGGGTTGGAATATCCCGTCGTGATTTTGGATAATCTCAGCGCGCCTTTTCGCGGCGTCGACAGCGACGAAGTGTACGTCGAGGAGCGGTACGGGCTTGCGCCGCGCGCCTACGATAAGGAAAATATGGTAAAGGCAACCACCCTTCTTCGCCGTTTGTACGCCGCCAAGGAGCAGGAAAATCTCGTCGCGGACGAATTGAATTTATATTACGTCGCGCTCACGCGCGCGCAGTACGGCTTGCATTTGATCTTTAAGAAGCGTACCGAACTTGCGGACGTAAAATACGCGCGCTCCTTTGCGGAAATGACGGATTTTTCCGTTTGGGAGCAGTACGTGACGGAAAATACGCTTTTCGATTTGCCGAAGCAGGAGCGCGTTGCCATGCCTTACGCCGCCGAGGCGGAAACGGTGCAGAAGATAGAGCGCGCGTTGGATTGGCGGTACGCGTATACGGGTTGCGAAAATTTGCCCGTGAAAAGTTCGCCGACGGCGTTGCTTCGCGCGACGGGAGAAACACTTTCGACGGAAGCGGCGTACGCGGAGGAGGAAACGCGGCTGTTTGACGGCGGCGACGAGGATGTCGATCGGAAAAAACGCGGCACGGCGTACCACGCGTTTTTGGAACGTTTCGATTTTTCTTCGCTGTATGACGAGCAGGGCGTTCCGCTGTCGAAAAATGAAATTTCGGAAGTGGTCGAAAAAGCGTACGAATGGGAAAAGGGTGTAGGCATGGTCGAGGTGAACAGGCTTTCCGTGCAAACGCTGACGGATATTTTATCCAATCCCATTTTTCAAGAGTTGCACGGTATGCGCGTGTATAAGGAGCGGCGGTTTATCACGCTGTTGCCCGTGCGCGATACCTACGCGCGTTTGCTCGGCGAAGAAACGTTGCTTTCTTCGGACGAGGAAACAATCTTTCAGGGCGCAATCGACGTGCTTGCCGTCGGCGAGGACGAAGTGCGTATTATCGATTATAAATTCTCCAAAGGGAACGCGGAGTATTTGCGCGCGCGTTATCGTCCGCAGTTAGAGCTGTATCGGCTTGCCGTCGCAAAAATATTGAAAGTGGACGCGGCAAAAATCCGTTGCACCATCGTCAATATCGAACGCGGTTTTCAGACGGACGTCACGTAAAGAAGTTTTATCGCAAAAAAGACAAGAATCGACGTTTTTCCAGAAAAAGAACGCCTTTCGACGGTGCATAAACAATCGTCGGGAGGCGTTTTATGGAAAGAATACGGATACTGTGCGAAGGAGCGGAAATGCGCGCGTTGTTGCTTGCGACGATTGTCGGGTTCGGCGTCGCTTTTATTGCGGCGTTGGTTTCGGGCAAGGAAAACGGAAGCGCGCCGCTTGCGGCAATTTTTTTCGCCGCCGTATGCGGTTTGCGGTTGGTTGGCGTCGTAACGCCGCCGCAAGCGTTTGCCTCGATCGCGTGGATAGCCGCGCTCGGCGGTTGCGTGCGGTTGGCGGCTTTGGGTACGCTTTCGCTCCGTCGCGCGTTTGCGCGAAAAAGAGCGCGCCGCAGGGAGAAACTTCGCGCCGTACAGTATACTTTGCCCGAACGCTCCAATACGTACGTGCGCGCAAGGTTGCATACGGCTTTACAGTCGGGCGAGGAGGATCGGGAAACGCCGATTTCTCCGTCGGAACGACGGCGTTTTGCGTATACGGAGAGCCTGCTCGTACAGTTGCGCAACGCCGCGCTCGGAGCGGCGGAACGGTTGCGCGCGGAGGAGCTGGCTTCCGCGTTCGTCGCGTACATGCATAAGGCGGAGTGGTCGGCGGAGGACGTGCGTTCCGTCAACGAGATATGCGCCGCGGTGGTTCGCCTTGCGGCACAATACGAGGTTTAGCCGCGTTTGTTGCGTAAAATCCCTTCTCCGTCGCCGCAAAAGGGCGGCAGAGCCATCGTAAGCCGTATCAAGCCGCCTTGCTCGATCGCGCTTTTTAATACCGACTTCGTAACGATGCCGTTCGATTTATCGCCGTAGAAGGAAAGCAAAGGGGCAGGTATGCGTTGACCGAGCGGATAGGGAGCTTCTTTTTTGAGAATTACGGCGTCGGCGCAAGCGACGACGGAAAGCGCGGAATAGTTTTCTCCGCGGTCGGTGAACAGGCGCGCGGCAACGAATCCTTCTATTTCGAGATCGGCAACGTTTCCGAGAAAAACGCCGTCGGCGGCGTACACCGGTCTGCCGATGAAAATTTTCACGCAATTTTTCGGAAACACGGGGCGCAACCGCGTGAGTTCGACCCCTTCGCCGACTTCGGCGACGGCGGAAACGGGCACGGAAAAATCGGTGGCGTCGTTTCGGGCTTGCGCGCTCGCGCAGAGCAGATATTTTACGGCTTGCGATTTTAAGGACAAGCCGACGCCTTTGCAAACGCCGCGTTGCGTTCCGCGGACGAGGACGGGTTTTTCGACGATTTGACTGAGTAGCATGCAAAGATACCTCCGATTAGGGCTTTTCCAAAAGCGTACAGGAAAACTTCGCGAGAAAAAAGGCGGATAAAAACTTTTTTTGACAAATTTTACGAAAAGCCTATGAAAACGCTTGCTAAAAATGAAAAAGTTTGATAATATAATGCAAGTAATCGGGATTGCTTCTCGTATATTGGGGCGTCGCCAAGCGGTAAGGCAACGGACTCTGACTCCGTCATTCGG
>CAYWML010000028.1:0-18109 GCA_964459515.1 uncultured Clostridia bacterium
CATGGCGCAACCTGCGACGGGCGCTTTAATGGGCACGCCTGCGTCCATAAGCGACATGGTAGAACCGCAAACGGAAGCCATAGACGAAGAACCGTTGGAAGAAAGAATATCCGATACGACGCGAATTGCGTACGGGAATTCGTCGGGAGAAGGGATTACGGGAAGGAGCGCGCGCTCCGCCAAAGCGCCGTGACCGATTTCGCGGCGACCGGGGCTTCTAAGCGCTTTCGCTTCGCCCGTGGAATAGCCGGGGAAGTTGTACTGGTGCATATAGCGTTTTTCTTCCTCTTCGTCCAAGCCTTCCATTCTCTGCGCTTCGCCGAGCATACCGAGCGTACAAGTCGTCAAAGCCTGCGTTTGTCCGCGCGTAAACACAGCCGAACCGTGCACTCTGGGCAAAATCCCGTGTTCGCACCAAATCGGACGAACTTCGTTCAGTTTTCTGCCGTCGGGGCGAACGCCGTTAAAAATCTTTTCGCGAACGATACCTTTTACGATATAATAAATCGAATCTTTCACTTCGCGAATTTGATCGGGATAAATTTCCGCAAAATGCGCCACGATCTCTTCTTCGGCTGCCGCTTGACGATCCTGCCGCTCCTGACGATCGAAAGTGTCCAACGCCGCGCGCAACTTGTCGTAGCCGTACGCCTTAACCGCCGCATCCAAATCTTCGGGAATATGGTACAGTTCCATTTCTTTCTTCGGCTTGCCGACGGCAGGAACGATCTCTTCGGAAATCCATTTGCAAACCTTCTTAATCTCTTCGTGACCGAACATAATCGCGCCGACCATCTCCGCGTCGGTGACTTCGTTCGCGCCTGCCTCGATCATGAGGATCGCGTCTTCCGTACCGGCAAGGTTAAGATGAATGGTGCTCTTCGCGCGTTGCGCCACGTCGGGATTGATGACGTATTCGCCGTCTACGCAACCGACGACGACCGAACCCGTAGGACCTGCCCAAGGAATATCGGAAATCGACAACGCGATGGACGAACCGACCATCGCCAAAGGCTCGGGAGCGATATCGGGATCGACCGAAAGCGCGGTAGCCACCACGACGACGTCGTTGAAAATTCCCTTCGGGAAAAGCGGACGAATGGGACGATCGATAAGACGGCTCGTCAAAATCGCCTTATCGGAAGCTCTGCCCTCGCGCTTCTTGAAGCCGCCGGGGATTTTACCCACGGCGAACATTTTCTCTTCATAGTCCACGGAAAGCGGGAAGAAGTCCATGCCCTCCCTCGGCGTTTCCGACATACACACCGATACGTGTACGGCGGTGTCGCCGCAGCGCACCAAACACGCGCCATTCGCCTGCTCTGCATATTTGCCGATCTCCACGATCAGCTCTCTGCCTGCATAGTTCGTTTTGAATTGTCTTGCATTACTTAAATCCGGCATTGTAAAAATTCTCCTTCTACTTAAATTCTTTTTTGTTCTTGTCCGTCTGCGTCGCCCGACAAAGACGGGGATTCGATACGCGGCGCGTTACGAGCTTATGCCGAGGCTCGTCCGCATATTCCGCGCACCATGGGGGTGTGTTGTTTCCGCCTATCACAAAAAAGAGCGAGTTAAAACAACCCGCCCTTTCGTGCTTGCATTATTTTCTAAGACCCAACGCTTCGATGACCGCTCTGTATCTCTCGATGTCTTTCGCTTTGAGATAGTCGAGCAAGCCGCGACGTTTACCGACCATTTTCAAAAGTCCGCGACGAGAATGGTTGTCCTGCTTGTGCAGCTTCAAATGCTCGTTCAAGTGGTTGATGCGTTGCGTGAGCAATGCGATCTGTACTTCGGGCGAACCCGTGTCGCCTTCGTGCGTTGCGAATTTTGCAATAATTTCGTTCTTTTCCATTTCTTTATCCTCCTGTGTTTGGAAAATTATCTCGCGTACCGCTGAGCGCAACGTGGAGAATCGTTCTGCCCAGACAGCCGTTAGCACTATTCTATCATATTTTTTCGGGAAAGTAAAACAAAAACGAGCCGTTTTTCGTTTTTTATGCAAAAAATTTCCGCCGTTTGGCAATCGTTTCGTCTACGCCGTCGATGTACGTACGCAAATCCTTTTGCGAAGCCAAACGCGTAATCAAACCTTGCTCGTTAAAAACCCGTTTGGAAACGGCGTTCGCTCCGACGGCGAGATTGTCTGCCGTTTCTTCCATGATGTCCACGTTATATACGCAGGCGCGACGGGGTTTCGTCCAACCGACGTTTTCGTTGTTTCCCACCTGATATTTTTGCCGATACATATAGTACGGCGCGTACCCTGCGGAAGCGAGCAATTCCCTTGACGACGCCACCATGGTCGAGATGAAATCGTTTTCCAAATATTCCGTTTCCTCTTTCAGTTTCGCGCCCGACTTCAAAGAAAGACAATGCACGGTGATATTGTCCGCGCCCGTGGCGATCGCCTTTTCCACGCTCTCGGAAAAAACTTCGGGCGTTTCGTCCGTCAAGCCTGCAATCAAATCGACGTTGACGGAAAAGCCGTACTTTTCCGTAAGTGCAAACGCACGATATACGTCCGCCTCCGTGTGCATTCTGCCGATCTTTTTCAAAGTTTCGTCGGAAAAGCTCTGCGGATTGACGCAAATTCTCGTCACGCCGTAATCGCGCAAAAGCCGCAACTTTTCCTCGTCGAACACGTCGGGACGTCCTGCCTCCACCGTGTATTCGCACGTCGGCGCAAACACCGTACGGATAGGCTCTATGCCGCGCAACACGCGTTCCAGCTCCGCCGCGGACAAAGCGAACGGCGTTCCGCCGCCCACGTACACGCTACGCAATCGTCCCACACTCTCCTTCGCGGCAAGCAGTTCCTTATCCAAAGCGTCTAAATAACGAGGCAAAAAGTGCCGCGTTTTATCGATCGGCGCGGTGATAAACGAACAATACGCGCATTTCGTCGGGCAAAACGGCAAGGAAACGAACAGATCCGTGTTGCCGTCCTTTTTTTCGTAGATTCCTTTTTGCGTTTCCAAAATATCCGCCACCAAGCGAATGTTTTCCTCGCACACCTCCATTTTTCGGAAAAGCGTTTGAAATTCGCCGTTTTCTTCGATTTCCCGATAGGCAAGCTTCGTCGGGCGAATTCCCGTCAACGCGCCCCACGGCATTTTTTCGCCGTAACGGGTACGAAGAAGCGTATACAGTCGGAATTTCGCGAAGCGGCGTTCCAGCCGCTTAAAAGTGAGTTCGTCGCATACCTGCCCTATGTCTTGAAAGGAATGTGCTTCTCCGTCCAAAACGAAGTCGTTGAAAAAAACGCCCGCTTCGAAGCGAAAAGCGTGCGTTAAATTTTGCGGCCTTTGCCGAAACAGGCGCACCACGTCCAACAATTCGTTTTCCAAAAATTTACAATCCGTCGTAAACATAATCATGCGTCCAAAACGAACGGGTTCGTCTTTCGTTCCCGTTCCAAAGTCGTCGTTTCCTCGTGCCCGGGATAAACGGGCATATCTCCGTCCAGCGCGACGAGCTTGCGCAAAGAAGCGCGTAGCGCATTTGCGCTTCCCGTCGGGAAATCTGTTCTGCCGACGCTGCCGCAAAACAGCGTATCGCCCGTGAACAAATACCTGCCCCCGTCCTTTGCCGTAATCAAGTAGCACGCGCTCCCCGACGTATGCCCTGCCGTAGCCAGCGTACGCACTTGTATACCGCAAAGCTCCCGTACTTCGCCGTCCGCCACGGTTTCGTCGATACGGTAATAAGCGCGTGGCGCGTCGAAGCGTTCGAACAAGTCCGCCGACGTACCGACGAGCGGTTTTTCAAGCTCGGAGCACAGCACTCGCGCGCCGCTTTCCTGCAACGCGGCAACGCCGCCCACGTGATCGAAATGGCAATGCGTGAGCAACACGAAACGCGGCGTTAAGCCTAAGCGCAATAATTCCGCCTCGACGCGCGGTTGCGCGGGATCGACGACGAGGGCGTTTTTGCCGTCCTCGCTGAGAACGTAGGTATTCGCGCCGAAGCCGCGCGGAGAAATCGTCGTTATTTTCATAAATACACCTTTACGTAAGGACAGTGATGCGATGAACGTCGTATATCCGCTTATCCGACTGCATTTTTTTGATCAACAGATCGACGTCGGAAATATCCGCCAAGGAAACGGAAGCTTCCAAAACGGCATCGTGGTTTTTATCGATTCTGCCGTTGACGGCGGTGATCGAAAGCTTCATATCCGACACCACCAAAGACAGCACGGACATCGCCGCGCCCTGATCGGTCGCGCGAATGGAAATATTCGCGTTAAAGCGTTGTTTTTTATCGGCGGAGAGTTGCCAAGAAGCAGGCAACAAACGAAGCCGCTCGGCATTTTTCACGTTCGGACAATCCGCGCGGTGAATGACTACGCCGCGGCCGCGCGAGGTATACCCCACAATCTCGTCGCCGGGGAGCGGCGAACAACAACCGGCAAACCGCACGAGCATACCCGCCTGCCCGTTGACAAGCACGCCGCCCGGCGCGCCGCTGAGCTTGCCTGCGTGTATCTCGAAGGCGAGCGGCGCTTCTTTGCGGTAGAAATCGATAAGTTTGAACAGAATTTGATTTACGGAAATCGAACCGTACCCGACAGCCGCGAACATTTCCGCCTGCTCCCCGAAAGAAAACCGCTCGGAAATTCTGCGGAAGCTCTCTTCCGTCAACAGTTGCGACAGCGTAAAACCCTTCTTCTTGGCTTCTTCTTCCAAACGCTGTTGCCCGACGCGGATATTTTCTTCCTTTAATTCGTTGCGATAGAATTGCTTGATTTTCGCTTTCGCGCTGGACGATTTGATAAACTTCAACCAATCGCGCGAAGGACCTTTGGCGTTGGGCGAAGTGATGATTTCCACCACGTCCCCCACCTGCAAGGTGGTCGTCAACGGCACGATTTTAGAGTTTACGCGCGCCCCCGTACAACGGTTGCCCACCTCCGAGTGAATGGCGTACGCAAAGTCTACGGGCGTAGCTTCGGGCGGCAGAGAAATGACTTTGCCGCGCGGCGTAAACACCAACAATTCGTGGCTGTACAACTCCGTTTTCAACGCGCTGACGAACTCTTTCGAGTCTTTCAACGCGCCCTGCCATTCCATTACCTCGCGAAGCCATGTAAGACGATTTTCAAAATTCGTGTTTTCCTCGCCCGTTCTGCCTTCCTTATACTTCCAATGCGCCGCGATACCGAATTCGGCGATGCGATGCATTTCTTCGGTACGAATTTGAATTTCAAACGGTTGCCCGTACTTCGTCATTACCGTCGTGTGCAACGATTGATATTTGTTCGGCTTCGGCGTGGCGATATAGTCCTTAATGCGCCCGGGAATCGGCTTCCACTTTTCGTGTATCCGTCCGAGCACGGTGTAGCACTGCCCGATGTCGCGCACGATGACGCGCACCGCCGTTAAATCGTAGATCTGATCGAGCGTTTTATCCTTATTCTTCATCTTTTTATAGATGGAATAGAAGTGCTTCGGTCTGCCGAATACTTCGCCCTCGACGCCGTCCGCGTCCATAAGCGACTTTATCTCCGCAACGATACCGTTGACGAACTCCTTCCGCTCCGACAGCTTTTCCCGAATGTTATACACCAAGTATTCGTACGCTTCGGGATCGAGATATTTCAGGCAAAGGTCCTCCAATTCGCACTTCACCTGCGAAATACCCAATCTGCCGGCAAGCGGCGCGTAAATATCCAACGTTTCGCTCGCCATGCGTTGCTGCCGTTCGTGCGATAAAAAATTCAGGGAACGCATATTGTGCAATCGGTCGGCAAGCTTAATGATGATAACGCGCACGTCTTTCGCCATGGCGACGAAAATTTTGCGGAAGTTCTCCGCGTCGGCGTCCTCTTGCGATTTGAATACGATTTTTTCCAGCTTCGTAACGCCGCTTACGAGGTCAAGGATCTCCGTGCCGAACTCCCGTTCGATGTCCTCCGCCGTCGCTTCGGTGTCCTCGATGACGTCGTGCAAAAGCGCGGCGGCGATCGTCGCCGCGTCCAAGCCGAGCTCCATTAAAATATCCGCCACGGCGCAAGGGTGAATAAAATACGGTTCACCCGAAGCGCGCTTTTGGTTGGCGTGCGCCTTTTCGGCATAATCGTACGCTTTCAAAAGCACCGCGCGATCTTGTGCGGAATACAATCGATTGATTTTCTCCAACGTACTTTCCATCTTTTTCTCCTCAGTCCGTTTGCAACAAGCGGCACACTTTCCTATAAACGTTCGAATCGCGCAAATCCGTCTTTATGCCGCGATAAACCGTCAATTTCCCGTCGCTGAACGCAATCAGCCCCAGCTCCTCGAAAACGCGAACGGCGAAAATAAATTCGTGCCGATCGAAGCCGAGCGCGTTGCAGCTTTCCGCAAGCGTTTCCGCGCTCTCTCCGTACAACACCTGCACTTCTTTGCGCAAAGCGGAAAAAATCTCCAACAAGCCCTCGCGCGCGACGTCCAACGATTCGAGGATCGTATAGCCGCAAATATCGCGGTTGACAAATACCTGCCTGCTACGAATAGAGGCAATGCCGAAATCGGACGGCAGGTCTAAAAACACGACGTCGCGATACCCCGACAAATCGGCGTCGGGCGCAGGCGCGACGATAAGCGCGTTGGAAAGGTTGCGCGAGGACGGATAAAACAAATCGCAATCCACGCCCTCCAATTCGGGATAGGCGCGTAAAGTGCGCCTGTCGGAAGCGATAAGGCAAAGCCCGTAGGGGCATTCGGCAAGCTTTTGCGCGATCAACGCACGCGTTTCTTCGTCGGAAAGCATCGTTGCCGCCACCTCTGCCGACGGCGCGGAAAAGCGCGCAAGAGTATTGGAAAATATCTTTTCGGAAGCGGAACGTCCCGTTCTGCCGTCGTACAGTAAATCCCGTACATACCCCTTTATATACTCCCTGCCCTTAAAGCGAGAAACGCCGATATCGAATATAAATTGCTTTTTAACGTCGCTTTCGATAATTTGCAAATTACGCGCGCCCGAAAAATAAACGAGATCGATATGCGCGCTCTTTATCGACAGGTGCGGCGACATCGCTTTTAGCGGTCGCGCTATACATGCCCCCGTCGAAAGTGAAAACAACGGTTTTCTATGCCCCACGCCATACGGCTCCATCGCCATCAATTCTCGCGCAAATTCTTCGGAAAATTCGTCGTTTAATTCCTCGCTGACGGGAATTGTCTGCTCGAAATCTTTCGCTTCGTACGTGTTGCCGATCTCCTCGTTCAGCGCGCGCTCCAACTTGTCGAAATTCTCGAAGCGAATGTTTATGCCTGCCGCTTGCGCATGGCCGCCGAATTCCTCAATGTATGCCGAACAATGTTTCAAGGCGTTGAAAATATTGACGGATTCGATACTGCGCGCGCTTCCTTTCAACATATCGCCGTGGTGCACGAACAGCAACGTCGGGCGGTTATATTCTTCGGCAATGCGCGCCGCCACAATCCCGACGAACCCTGCGTTCCACGTTTCGTCCGACAGCATGATGACGTTGCCGTACGCGCCCTTTTCCAAAAGCTTCGCTTTGGCGGAAGCGTACAGCTCGTCGCAGCATTTTTGCCGCTCGGTGTTATACAGGCAAAGCTTCGTCGCCAAATCGTAAATTTCCGTTTCGTTTTCCGAAGTAAACAGACGAAACGCCGCGCGCGCATCCCCCATTCTGCCTGCCGCGTTTACGCGCGGCGCGACGGTGAATGCAAGCGTTTGCGCCGTCACTCCATCGTACGTTTTTCCGAGCAAATAGGAAAAGCAGGAACGAGGCGCGATATTAAACAGCTTCAACCCCTCCGTTACGATATCGCGATTTTCGCCGAGCAAGGGAACGCTGTCCGCCACGGTGGCAAGCGTTGCAAAATCCAAATACTTATACGCCGCCTCGCCGATCAGCGCGCAAGCCAGCTTAAACGCCACCCCCGCGCCGCAAAGATTGTCGTACGGGTAGTCGTCGGCGAGCTTGGGGTTGACGACGATACAATCGGGCAATACTTCGGGCAATTCGTGGTGGTCGGTCACGATCACGTCCGAACCGAGTTCATAGATATATTGCGCTTCTTTCGCGCAAGAAATACCGCAGTCTACGGTGATGAACAATTCGGGGTTGCATTCCTCGAAAATGCGATCGACCGCCGAAACGGACAAACCGTATCCGTCCGCGCGTTCCGGAATGTAAATATGCGCTTCGATACCGAATTCGCGCAAGGCATGGTACATAATCGCGGAGGCGCAAACGCCGTCGGCGTCGTAGTCGCCGAATACCGCCACCGTCCTGCCCTCGTCGCGCGCCTGCGTGATGAGTTCCACCGCTTCGCGCATGCCCTGCATTAAAAACGGAGATAAAAAATTCTCCCGAGAAGGGTGCATAAAACGACGGATTTTCTGCGCGTCGTCCACGCCGCGCGCGTATAAAATCCGCGTCACCTGCTCTGTCAATCCCGTTACTGCCGCCAATTCGGAAATCCTATTCAATTGTTCTTCCGAAAACGTATATTCGGGAACGATTTTTTTCATGCTTGCCTACTTCTCTTTTCAATAAACTAAATTCGGGCGGAGAGGAAACCTCGCCCCACCGCCCAACGCCGTTGTTTTATAACTAAATCATTCCGCTTCTTCGACGGGAGTTTCCTCCACGGGTGCTTCTTCGATAGGAGCTTCCTCGACGGGAGTTTCCTCGACGGGAGTTTCCTCCACGGGAGTTTCCTCTACGGGTACTTCCTCTACGGGTGCTTCCTCCACGGGTGCTTCCTCCACGGGTGCTTCTTCGATAGGAGCTTCCTCGACGGGCTTAGCCGCCTTTACGAAAGTCTTTTTCTGTTTGGTAGAGGTTTTCTTCGCGCCCTGATACGACGCGCCGCGCGCAGGTCTGTTCGCGCACGCTTTTTTCACGGGAAGATAGAAGGAGGGCGCGTACAACAAGCCCATTGCCGCCGCAAAAACGACGCCGATAAGCGTGAGCAACGCAAACCAACGCACGTTCGCCGCGCCGATCGCGCCGATGACGATCAAAGCAACGCCGACGATACCCGTCCATTCGCAAATCTCTTTTTCCGCAACGGAGGAAAGCACGAGCTCCTCGGCGGAAAGTTCCGTTGCCGCGCTCGATTTCTCGCTCGCGCGGATTTTATTCATCGTCAAAAGGGTTGCCACCGCCGACATCATGCCGACCACGGCAATGCTATACGCAAGCGAACCGCTTACGGGAATACGCGTCAAAATCGCCGCCGCCGCCGTCAGCAACATGCCGAGCAACGTACAAACCGCGGTAACCGCGCCCTTGCCAACGCCGTAGCGGATTGCCACGTACGCAAACACGAGCACCGCCAACACCGCGCCCGCCACGCACGCACGAAGCACGTAATGACGGGAAAGCACGGAAACGGCTTTTTCACTGTTCACCGATACGGTGATCTCCGCTTCGTTCCAATCCGTCGCGGCTTTCTTGTTCAGCTTTTCCTGCAAACCGTCTTTAACAGAAGCAACGTCCGTACCTGCGCGAAATACGTATACGATTTCGCTCTCGTCGCCGCTCATTTCGCCTTTTACGACGTATTTTGCTTTCAAATCGCCGAACGAAGTTTCGCAAACGTCCTCGATTTCGTCCAAATATTTCTCGTTCTTATAAGCGAAACGATTTACGGAAACCGTCAACGTTTCGCAATCGCGAAGCTGTTCGCTCGGGCGGACCACGCCGTAGCCCTTTACGCCGCAAAGAATGCCTACAATAAGCGCAGCCGCCAAGATCACCGCCGCCACGACGGACAAAATCGCCGTCTTTTTCGTCGTTTTCTTCAAAAACTTACTCATCGTCGTCATCCTCCCTTACGAAGCGGAAATATTTATATTTGTCCTTGCAGGCGGAAAGGAAGGTGAAATTGATGAACCGTCCCCACGCCAAGTTGCAGAACGCGCCCGTCAGCACGCAAAGGATTGCCTGCAACGCAAGCGTATGCAACCCTGCGCCGCCGATAAGCAACGCAATCGAAGCGATAAGCGCAACCGCGTAAATATCCACGATACCGACAAGCGTATGCTTATAGCCGCCTTTCACGGAAGATTCCACCGTTTTGCCGAGCAGGAATTCTTGCTTTATCGCGCGGTAGATATGCGCCTGCAAAACGTTTACGAGGACGAGCCCTGCCAAGAATACCAGCACCGTGCCGAGATGTACCTCGAATACGCCGCCCGAAATAAACGCGAAGCAAAGTCCCGTAATAATCAAATAGCTGAGGTCAAGGTATACGCTGACGCCGCCGAATTTGCCCATCTTTACGATAGCGAATACGATCAACGCCAAAATCACGACTGCCAGCGCGATATAGAGAAGCAATAACGTTTTTTCGCCGTATACGGGCGCATACGTACGCACTTCGGCGGAAGCCACGTCGCGAATTTGCAAATCGAAACCGCCGCTCTCAAGCGCGGAATTCAACAAAATCACGAACGTTTCCGCGTAACCGATTTCCGTTTCGTTCGCTACGGGGTATTTCACCTCGTACTTCGTCGATACGTGGTCGCTTGCGGAAATTTGCATCGTCGCTTCGTCGCCGAGCATAATGTTGAGCGTGCTCGAACTCGAATCCGATTCCGACTCCGCAACGAAGTCTTTAATCATGGTCTTGCCCTTGCTCGTTAAATTGACGGCGATATACGCAACCTCGTACTTCGTCTTGACTTCGAAGCTCTTGATAAGATCGGTAATCTCGTACTCGTTCAATTCGTCGATAACGGCGTCGTCCTTTTGAATGCTGAGTCCGCCCGTCTGCGCGAACAGCGCGAACACCGTTTGCGCGTTTTCCAACGACGTCTTCTGCTCGGTTTCGTCCGTTGCCGGAAGTTGCACGCGAAGCGCGTAATCGTCCACCACGGAAACGAGGAAATCGGAATATCCTTTCTGTTCGTACCGAGAAACGATTTCGTCGCGCACTTCCGCAAAAGCTTCCTCGAAGCTGCTCGTAACCTTGCCGTCCTCGCCGATGATGCCGTCGTCTTCGTCCTTGCTCAGGTACAAATTGCCGTGCTTGGCGTATTCTGCCTGCTCTTCCGCCGATTTCGCTTTATATTCCGTTTCGGAAATAACGCCCTCGGGATAGTAGTACGTGTAGTATCCGCCGCCGAGGTCTGCCCCCAAGTCGTATTGCATCACTGCCGGGTTCCACTTCTTCACCGTTCCGGGAATCGAGAAGGAGGGGAAAACGGTAATCGCGCATAATACGACGATGACGATGGTAAGCAAAGTCATCAATACCATCGATTTCTTTTTGCCCATTGCTGTAAGCCTCCTGTTATGCTTCGGTTTTTCTTCCGAATACAATAATACTTTCTTATTATACCTTATTTTAATACCCCCGTCAAGTCTTATGGGCGGGGATAGCCGAATTTTTATTGCATATTCGCAATTTTTCGTCGTTTTTTTCTCGAAAAAAGTCTATTTTTACGAGTTTTTCAGCAGCTTCTTCTCCGCAAGAATGTGCATGGCGCATTCGATACGCTTCTTCATCATGCCGCAAGTGACTTCGTACGGATCGTTAATGTCGCCGTTATAATGGTAGTTGTTCGCGTTGCAACCGCCCGAACAGATAAACTTCGCGAAGCAATCGCCGCACTTCTTTCTCGTAAACAGGCAAGAATCCTTAAACTGCTTGCGAATGTCCTCGCGCACAATCCCCTCCGTCACGCTGCCCATGCGGAAGCTCTTGTCGCCGACGAATTGGTGGCAGGGATAAAGATCCCCGTTCGGGGCGACAGAGAAATACTCGTTGCCTGCGCCGCATGCGGAAACGCGCTTGGAAAGGCAAGGTCCGCCCTCCAGATCCACGTTGAAATGGAAAAAGTTGAAGCCTTTTCCCTCGGCGTAGCGTTGCAGATATGCGTCGCAAAGCGTTTCGTACTCCTGCTCGATACGAGGCAAATGCTCGTCCGTGATACGCAAGTCCTCTATGTCGGTGACTACGGGTTCCATGGAGATAGAGTCTACGCCCTGATCGGCAATGAACAGCACGTCTTTGGAAAAATCCAAATTTTTTGCCGTAAACGTGCCGCGCACGTAATAGCTCTTATCCCCGCGCATAGAAATAAAGTTCTTGATTTTTTCGATAATCGAATCGAACGTGCCTTTGCCGTTCAAGGATTTGCGAATGGCGTCGTGCACCTCTTTCCGTCCGTCCAACGACAGCACGACGTTTTCCATTTCTTCGTTGAAAAAGCGAACGACGTCGTCGTTTAACAGCAATGCGTTGGTCGTCGTCGTAAACAGGAATTTTTTGCCTGCTTTCGCGCCGACTTCCTTGGCGTAATACACCGTTTGTTTCAGCACGTCGAAGTTCATCAACGGCTCGCCGCCGAAGAAGTCCATTTCCAAAACGCGCCGATTGCCGCTGTTGGCAATCAAAAAATCCACGGCGGCTTTTGCCGTGTCGAACGACATCGACTCGCGTTTCGCGTGGTACGCGCCCTCGTCGGCAAAGCAATAGCGACAGCGGAAATTGCAATCGTGGCAAATGTGAATGCAAAGCGCCTTTACGTCGTTGCTTTTCATGGGGTAGGAGCTAACCTCCTCTTTGAACAACAAGCCTTGCGCCTTTAAGCCCTCGACGTCGGCAAGAATCTCTCGAATTTGTTCGTCGGAGATATACGTGATATCGACGTCCTGCCCCTCTTCCTTGGCTTTCAGGAAATCGGCGGTGGCTTTGTCGCATTCGTGCAAAGAGCCGCTCCCGACGTCGTAAATATAATTTTTTTCTCGGTAATTAAATACGTGGATCATAACCTGTCCGTTCCTTCGTCCGTTTCTTCGGCGAAAATCGCCTGCAACACGCAATGACGACAAAAAAGGCGCGTTAAACAACACGCGCGCCCTTTTACGCCGTCAAATTACGTATTTACGCTTGTTTCGTTGCGTAGCCGCGCTTAGGCGGCGCGATTACTTGCGCTCGATTTTTTCTTCGCGCGTAATTCTTTCGCAGGACTGGTTGCCTACCGTGCAGCTCGTCTTGCAAGCGGACTGGCAAGTGCTTCTGCATTCGCCGCAAGCGGTCACTTTCTTTTCAGCGGGTTTCGCAATCGTTTTAATCATAACGTCCTCCCAAAATAGATTTCTATTGGTATTATAATACACTTTCACGGAAATTGCAAGCGGATTTCCGCGTTTTCCGCAAACTTTCGCTTTCTCTCGTCGTTTTTCCCGAAAAAACGCATGCAAAATCGGCGACGACGGCGCGAAAGGCAGGCATTACAATCTTTTCGCGCGAAAAAATCAACGACGATTGACAGCCAACGCGCCCGTCAAAGCACCCGTGAATAAAGCCGCGGCAAGCTCCGCAAACAGCAACCACGACAGGGAAAAATCGCCGCCGAGCGCGGCGAACGCAAGATAGGAAAGCGACGTGAACGCCAACGCAATGCCGCCGCCTTTCAGCCAACCTTTTTCGCCGCGGACGAATACCCACGCGCCTGCGATAATCGACAAAAGCTTTATAACCTGATTGATCGCGTATACCGTTTTTTCGGTCATCGTCGTCGCGCGCAATAAAGCGGCGAGCAACACCGCGCACAGCAACGAGATCGCCAACGCGAGCAGCGTTCCTTTCACGACCGCAAAAATGCCGTTTCCGTATGAATTTTCTTCGTTTTCCATAAAAAACACCTCCGCATTATCGTATGCGAAGGCGTTTGTTTTCAGAACGAAACCGTTCCGATTACTCTTCCGTTTTTTCTTCTTCCGCAAGCGTTACTTCTTCGGGAACTTCGGGGGCTTCGGGAGCTTCCGCAGGCACTGCGTGTTCTTCGAACGGTTCTTCCGCAGGCGCGTTTTCTACGTCCGCTTCTTCCGCTTTCGCAACGGCGTCCGTCTGGTATACGGCTTGCTTGTCGAATTTGATATACGACTTGCCGCTCGCTTCCGTGCCCGTTTCCAATACAAACGTGTTGTCCTCGGGGCAAACCTCTACGACGACACCGCAAATGCCGCCGATCGTTTTCACCTTATTGCCGGGTTGGATTGCGTTCAGCTTATCCATCATTTCCTTTTCTCTCTTCTGTTGCGACTTTCTGTTAAACACCATGAAAACGACGATAATTGCCACCAAAATGCCCATCATGAGCCACGTGCCCCAATCGCCAGCGTCGCTAGCCAACAAATTTACCAACATAATTTCTCCTTATTTGCGCCGTATTTTCGCGCTTTTCTTAATATCGTACGTCTATAATACCCTTTTTTACGCCTTTTGGCAAGCGATTTTCACGAAAATTTCCGTTTTTTTCATTTTTCACCGTTTTTTCATTTTCGAAAAAGCGCGTTTCTTTATTGCGTTTTACCCGTTCGACGCATACCTGCCCCGTGCAAAATCAAAAACAACGCGTTATTCGACGAAAAAAGCGTATCAAAATTACCACTTCCCCTCGCCGCCGTACTTTTTATAAAATTCCTGCGTATACTCCCGTACGTAGCCGCCGAGGATTGCCTCGCGCAAGCCGCGCATCAGCTTATGCAAAAAGGTGATATTGTGCAAACTAAGCAGCATTGCCCCGTACATCTCCCCCGTATTGACGAGGTGACGGAGGTAAGCTTTCGTGTAATGCTTGCAACAATAGCAATCGCACTCTTCGTCCAACGGCGTAAAGTCCTCTTTGTATCGCCCGTTCCGCACGACGACTCTGCCGCGGCTCGTCATCGCCGTGCCGTTGCGCGCAATTCTCGTCGCCAAAACGCAATCGAACATATCCACGCCGCGAAGCGTTCCCTCTATCAGGCAATCGGGCGAACCGACGCCCATCAAATAGCGCGGCACGTCCGTCGGCAACAACGGCTGTAAATAATCCAAAAGCTCGTACATGAGCGGCTTCGGCTCGCCCACGGAAAGTCCGCCGATCGCAATGCCGTGCTTCACGAAAGGCAACGTGCGGCGCAAGCTTTCGCCGCGCAAATCCTTGTACATGTTCCCTTGCACGATGGCAAACAAAGCTTGCTCGGGCTTGTCGTGGAAGGTATAGCAACGCTCCAACCACGCCGCCGTGCGCTTCATCGCCGCTTCCGCCTGCGCGTGCGTATAACCGTATTGACTACACTCGTCGAATGCCATGATAATGTCCGCGCCGAGATTTTGCTCCACCTGCATCGCCTTTTCGGGCGTAAAGAAATGCTTGCTACCGTCGATATTCGAGGAGAACTCCACACCCTCGTCGGTGATTTTGTTCAATTTTCCGAGAGAGAACACCTGAAATCCGCCGCTATCCGTCAAAATCGGCTTGTCCCAGTGCATAAACTTGTGCAAGCCGCCGGCTTTCTTTACAATCTCGTCGCCCGGGCGCATATATAAATGGTAGGTATTCGACAGAATAATCTGCGAACCGGCTTCCTTCAAATCGCGCGGGAATACCCCTTTTACCGTCGCTTGCGTGCCGACGGGCATGTACACGGGCGTTTCTATATCCCCGTGCGGCGTGTGCAACACGCCTGCGCGCGCCCCCGTATCGGGATCGGTCTTTATAACCTCAAAAGAAAAAAATTCGTTGTTCAATCGTAATGCCTCCGTTTTTTTTCGCGGCTGATCCGCAGACACGCGACGTCCGACCGTTCGCGCGTTTCATAGTATACCATATTTTTTATAAAAAGGCAAGAGTTTTTCTTCGCCTCGTCGGCGGCTTTCGCCGCACGCGTTCCGCGCCTTACCGCGCAAAAATACGTTTATACGGAATATGCAATAATTTTATACATTTATGCAATAAAAATTAAAAAATATTCAAAAAATTTTAATTTTTCCTGCAAAAACGTTTGACATTATGCAAAAAAAGGTATAAACTTAGTCCTACAAATCAGGTTTGCAAAAAGACAAAAAAAGGAAAGAAATACTATGAAAACGAAAAAATTAATCTCATTAGGTTTGGCGGCGGTTGCCGCTTGCGCAACAATCAGCTTCGCAGGGTGCGAGGAAAAGCCGCAAAAAGAAAAGCTAATCGTATATACAGAAGCAGGTTTCGCGCCTTGGGAATTCACCAAGAGCGGCTCGACGGAAATTATCGGCGTTGACATAGAAATTGCAAAATACATCGCCGATAAATACGATTGGAAACTGGAGGTTATCAACGGCAATTTCGACACCATCGTGGCAGGTATAAACGAAGACAACGCATTGGGTATTGCGGGCATCTCGTATAGAGCGGAACGCGCAGAAGCGGTGGAATTCTCCGATTTCTATTGGGAAAACGCATACCAAACGGTTGTGTATAAAAAGACGGCTACGCCAAGCTTAAAAGAAGACGGCACTTTCCAAGCTTCCAACTTTGAAGGCGCGAAGCTCGTATACCAAACCGGCACAACGAGCCAAACCGTCATCGGAGAAAATAAAGACAATTGGAAATATTCGAGCACAGCCGACTTCGCGCAAGTCATGGCGGCTTTAACGGACATGAAGAGTTCTACCGATAAAGAATATCTTATCGTGGATTCGCAAGTGGCGGCGCAACTCGTGAGCAACGACGCTTCGCTTGCGTATGCGCAAATTGAGAATATGGAAGCCGAAAAATACGGCGTGGTCGCAAAAAAAGGCAATACCGCGATGATAGAAAAAGTCAACGCCGCCCTTGCGGAACTCCTTAAAAAAGACGCCGACGGAAAAAACCAAATCGAAAAATGGTTTGCACAATATTCCGCAGACGCCGAATAAGCGATTTCAAAACACACCTAAAAAGAGCCGAAGTTTCTTCGACTCTTTCCTGCTTATTTCAATATATAAAAGGATAATCGTATGTTTTTTCGTGATATTTGGAACAATATAGAAAAATGCTTCCTCAACGATAAAATTTGGCTACTGTACTTGAAAGGGTTGCGCAACACCCTATTCATTTCCCTCGGCGCGTGCATTTTGGGACTTTTCATCGGCATTCTCGTAACGTCCGTCCGCATTGTGCCCAAAACAAACCCCGTTATGAAAGTACTGGATAAAATTTGCAAAATTTACGTCACCGTCATTCGAGGCACGCCCGTCGTGCTCCAACTGTTCATCTGTTATTTCGTACTATTTATCGATATTCGTAGCGACCGCCTTTTCGGAATCGAAGACACAAACGGAATCGTCGTCGCCATCATCACTTTCGGGATTAACAGCGGCGCGTATATGTCGGAGATTTTACGCGGTGGCGTCAATGCCGTGGATAAAGGGCAAATGGAAGCAGGGAGAAGCCTCGGGCTGAGTTGGGTGCAAACTTTTATTCGCGTCGTCCTGCCACAAGCCCTTAAAAGCGCAATCCCCACCATGTTCAACGAATTTATTTCGTTGATCAAAGAAACTTCCGTCGCTGGATATGTCGGTATCTTAGATTTGACAAAAATCCAATCGTATATCACCGTGCAGACCATGGAATTATTTACGCCGCTTCTCATCATCGCGGCGATCTATTTATCGATCGTCCTGCTTTTGGAGAAAATACAACGCAAAATCGAACGCTTACTTGCAAAAAGCGAACGTTAAGGAGGCATAGCCGTGACACAAGAAGAAATCAAGACGAATGCAGAAAACGAACACAGCATGTCTGCGACAAATACAAATACGCCGTTGATTAGCGTACGCGCGCTCGGCAAGAAATTTTCCGATTTAGAAGTACTGAAAGGCATAAACATCGACGTAAACAAAGGTGACGTTATCGCCGTCATCGGTCCGTCGGGATGCGGAAAATCCACCTTTTTGCGCTGTCTGAATTTTTTGGAAATACCGAACGCAGGCGAAATCCTGTTTCAAGGCAACGTCGTTTTCAAAAACGAACGCGTTTACTTAAAGCGAAAATTAAAAGCGTTACACGCGCAAAAACATTACGATAAAGCGGAATATGCGGCAATCGAAGCCGAATATCTCGCCTTGAGAAAAGCCGAAAAGCCGATAGCCAAGAAGATGAACGGTGAATTGAATTTTTATCGGCAAAAGGTAGGCATGGTATTTCAACAATTCAACCTCTTTCCGCACCTCACCGTGTTGCAAAACATCACCCTTGCGCCCGTGCGGTTAAAACTCCAATCGCAAGAAGAAGCCGAAGCGAAAGCCATGCAGCTGCTTGCGCGGATCGGCTTGTCGGATAAGGCGCACGTCTACCCATCCACCCTTTCGGGCGGACAAAAACAGCGTATCGCCATTGT
>CAYWML010000029.1:0-15860 GCA_964459515.1 uncultured Clostridia bacterium
TGCGTACCGGCAATCGACATTCCTGCCGTCAGCGAAGCTTTGAAAGGCACGAATACCAAGCTCGGTGCGGAAAACGTGCACTTTGCGGAAAAAGGCGCGTACACGGGCGAAATTTCCGCGGCTATGCTGTTGGAATACGGCGTTGAATACGTTATCATCGGACACAGCGAACGCCGCCAATACTTCGGTGAAACGGACGAAACGGTGAATAAGAGAACGCTTACCGCTTTGAACGCAGGGCTTACCCCTATCGTTTGCGTCGGCGAATCCCTCGAAGAAAGAGAAACAGGCAAGACGGAAGCCGTGCTCAAGACGCAGCTTTGCGAAGGCTTGAAAGGCATCGAAGATATCAAGAAGATCGTCATCGCATACGAACCCGTCTGGGCAATCGGCACGGGCAAAACCGCCACGGCGGAGCAGGCGAACGAAACCATCGCATTCATTCGTAAAACGGTGGGTGAAATGTTCTGCCCGAAATGCGCGGAAGCACTCCGTATTCAATACGGCGGCAGCATGAACGCAGGCAACTGCAAAGAGTTGATGGCTATGCCCGAAATCGACGGCGGACTGATTGGCGGCGCGTCGTTGAAAGCGCCCGACTTTGCGGCTATCGTCAATTTCGACAAATAATCAAAAGCGAAATTTGAACGGGGGAGATATGCGTTCAACGCATACCTACCCCCTACGTTTTTCCATTCAATAGAATTATCAGGAGATGTATTTCATGAAAAAAACTCCCTATGCGATTATTATTATGGACGGCTACGGTATCAATCCCTCCGCCCAAGGCAACGCCATACTCGCCGACGGTAGCAAATACGTCAACGAGTTGAAGGCGCGCTATCCGCACGCGCAACTCGGCGCGAGCGGCATGTCGGTCGGTTTGCCCGACGGACAAATGGGCAATAGCGAAGTCGGACACTTGAACATCGGCGCAGGCAGGATCGTTTACCAAGATCTGACGAAGATTACGAAAGATATCCGCGACGGCGAATTTTTCAAAAACGCCGAACTGCTCCGCGCTATGCGCACGGCGAAAGAAAAGGGCAAAAAGCTCCACCTTTTCGGTTTGGTTTCCACGGGCGGCGTACACAGCCACATCGAACACCTGTACGCGTTGTTGGAAATGGCAAAACGGGAAGGTTTGGACAACGCCTACGTGCACGCATTCACCGACGGGCGCGACGTCGCGCCTACCTCGGGCGCAGGATTTTTGCAAGCTTTGCAGAATAAAATCGACGAACTCGGCTTCGGCAAGATTGCTTCCGTCGCCGGCAGATACTACGCCATGGACCGCGACAACAATTGGGACAGAGAAGAAAAAGCCTATAACATGCTCACGCTCGGCGAAGGCGAACGTTTCGAAGGAAGCGCGGCGGCTGCCGCGGAAGCTTCCTATGCGAAAGGCGTTACGGACGAATTTTTATTGCCGACCTGCCTGACCGAAAACGGAAAGCCCGTCGCGCTTATCGAAGCGGACGACAGCATTATTTGCTTTAATTTCCGTCCCGACAGAGCAAGACAGATCACGAGAATGTTTTCGCAAGCGAATTTCCCTTACGTTGACGCAAAAACGGGCGCGACGCTCGGTTTTACACGTAAAAGCGGCTTCCTTTCCCCCACTTACGTCGGCTTTGCCGTGTACGATTCTTCGTTTGAAAACGTCGGCGTGGCGTTCCCCCCCGACGAGATCACGAACACGTTGCCGCAATATATTTCTTCTTTGGGGTTGCGGCAGCTCCACATCGCCGAAACGGAAAAATACGCACACGTGACCTTCTTCTTCAACGCGAAGCTCGAAACGCCCGTAGAGGGCGAAACGCGCGTCGTTATCCCCTCCCCGAAAGTCGCCACCTACGACATGCAACCGGAGATGAGCGCGTATCCCGTGACGGAAAAGGTATTGGAAGAACTGGATAAAGGCGTATACGACGTCGTGATCTTGAACTTTGCCAACTGCGACATGGTAGGGCACACGGGCGTTATGGAAGCCGCCGTGAAAGCCGTGCACACCGTGGACGAATGCGTGAAAAAGGTGACGGATAAAATTTTGTCCATGGGCGGAAGCGCAATCGTCACCGCCGATCACGGCAACGCCGATCAAATGCTTGCCGAAAACGGCGTAGACGCTTTCACGCAACACACGACTTTCCCCGTGCCCGTTATCCTCGTATCGGAAGCGTATAAGAACGTAAGCTTGCGCGAGGACGGCGTTTTGGCGGATTTAGCCCCCACTCTGCTCGATATCATGTGCCTGCCGCAACCGGCGGAAATGACGGGAAAGAGCCTGATTAAGCGATAAAAACGCATAGAGCGGTCGTTTTTCTCGAAAAAAGAATAATTTTTTCGGGAAAGACGGCAAAAAACACTTGCGATAATCGCGTAAGTATGGTATACTATATAAGTATTTTTGCGAATGCGGCGTTTTTGCGTAACCGTCGCTTACAGAAAAACGAAAAAGGACGGAACATATATGTTGAATCTCATCAATTTGTTAGAACCCTTGAATAAGTACGCAAACGGGCTTCATAAAGGGCTTAGCGTTAGTTTGATCATACTTATGGGTATTACGGCATTGGTTGCCATCGTGTTGATTTTGTTGCAACCCAGCAATTCTTCCGGTATCGACGCCTTGGGCGGATCGAGCGAAACATTCTTCGGCAAGAACAAAGGCAAATCGATCGAAGCAAAGATGAAAAAATGGACTTGGATCTGCTTGGCTATCCTCGTTCTTTGCGCGATTGCTTTCTACGTATTGCAAATCGAAGGCATCTGGGCTTAACGGACAAAATACGACTTCTTTCGACGGCTTCCACAAAAAGCCGTCGATTTTCTTCTTTTCGCTATGCAGGAGGTATCGCATGAACGCAAGAGAAGCCTTGCTCGCCGCTTTTCAAGACGGAAAGCTGGCGAAAAAAAATTTAACGGAAATCTGCAAAATTTTAGGGCTTCCCTATCGCGAACGAACCCGTCTGCAAAAGCTGCTGAACGCGCTCGTCGACGACGGCGCGTTATACGTAAACGACGAGGGCAGGTATGGAACGAGCGCGCAATTAGGGCTTATCCGAGGGCGAATTTGCGGCAACGAACGCGGCTTCGCGTTTCTCCTTCCCGACGACAAGGCAAGCCACCCCGACGACTTTTTCATTCCTCGTAAAAATCTGCACGGCGCGCTTCACGGCGATCTCGTTTTGATCGAGCGCGTATTCGGGCGGAGCGACGACGAGGGAAACGTCGTACGCATTTTGGAACGCGGCTATACGACCGTCGTCGGCACTTTCCGCCGCGATCGCCGCGCCGGCTATTTGATCCCCGATGAAAAACGCTTTCACACGGAAATTTACATCCCCCTTTCTTCCTGCAACCACGTACGCAACAACGTAAAAGCCGTCGCCAAAATCACTTCGTACCCGTACGGAAAAGCGCCGAGCGGCGAGTTGACGGAAATTTTAGGCGACGACGACGATTTTTTTGCCGAAGAACTGTCGATTATCCGTTCTTACGACCTACGGGAAACCTTCCCTCCGCAAGCGGAAAAAGAAGCCGCAAGGCAGGCGGCGCGCGGCGTTACACAAGCTGACATGCAGGCGCGCAGAGATTTTCGCCGAACGCCCGTCGTCACCATCGACGGCGCGGACACGCGCGACATCGACGACGCCGTATCGCTGGAAAGGACGGAAAACGGTTACTTGCTCGGCGTGCACATCGCCGACGTTACGCACTACGTTCCCTTTCGCTCCGCCTTGGATAAAGAAGCCTACGAGCGCGGCACGAGCGTATACTTTCCCGACCGCGTTCTGCCCATGCTGCCGCGCGCGCTTTCCAACGGAATTTGCTCCTTAAACGAAGGCGAAGACCGACTCACGCTGTCCTGTCTTATCCGCCTTGACAATCGCGGCAAAGTAATCGGCGGCGAAATCGTCGAAGGCGTTATTCGTTCGACGCATAAAATGACCTACGACGAAGTGGAAAGCATCTTAAACGGCGACGAAACACTTTGCGCGAAATATGCCGACGTCAAAGACATGGTATGCCTCTTCGGCGAATTGACGAAAATTCTGCAATCCGCGCGCGAAATCCGCGGCAGCGTTTCCTTGGACGTAAAAGAAGCAAAAATTCTGTTTGAGAACGGAGAAATTTCCATTCCCGAATACGAACGAAAATTCTCCCGTCAAATCATCGAATCTTTTATGGTGCTTGCCAACGAAACCGTAGCCGAATACGCAAAAGCGGCGCAAGCCCCCTTCCTCTATCGGATCCACGAAAAGCCGTTGCCCGAAAAAGCGACCGCCTTTCGCGATTTTGCGCAATCGCTCGGCTTGACGGCGAAATTCCGAGCCGAAAACGTATCGCCACGCGATTATCAAAAGCTTCTGAAAAGCGCGGAAGACCTTCCCGTTTATCCCGTTTTGAACCGCGTTATGTTGCGCTCCATGCAAAAGGCGCGCTATGCGCCCGAAAACATCGGACACTTCGGTTTGGCAAGCGATTGCTATTGCCACTTCACCTCCCCGATACGCCGCTATCCCGATTTATGCATACACCGTATACTGAAATTATTGATAAACGGCGGCAGGGGCGAAGCCGTTCGCCTTTACGGCGATTACGTCGAAAAAGCGGCGATACAAGCTTCCGAACGCGAACGCCGCGCGAACGACGCGGAACGGGACGTAGACGATTTGTACGCGACCATGTACATGAGCGAACGCCTCGGAGAAACGTACGAAGCCGTCGTTTCCGGCGTAACCGATTTCGGGCTGTTTGCCGAACTTCCGAATACCATCGAAGGCTTTTTGCCGATCGAAACGCTTGCGGACGATTTCGAGTACGACGAAGCACGCTTCATGCTGTGCGGAAGAAAAACGAGCTACGCCTTGGGCGAGCGATTGCTCGTCCGCGTGCACGACGTCGATTTTGAACGCCGAAGAACGGAATTTAAGCTACTCAAAAAGCTATAACCCCATACCATGTATGCAACAAACGGCAATAAGGAGAAAATACAATGAAAGTCATCGCCACCAATAAAAGTGCGTCTTTTGAATATTTCATCGAAGAAAAATACGAAGCAGGCATCCTGTTGGAAGGCAACGAAGTGAAATCGTTGCGCGCAGGAACGGTAAACATGAACGACAGTTTTTGCCTGTTGCGCGGCAACGACGTAGCGGTAAAAAACATGCACATCGCGCTGTACGACAAATCGGACGCGTTCAGTACGCGCGATACGCGCCGCGATCGCCGTTTGTTGTTGCATAAAAGCGAAATTGCGAAAATCGCAGGAAAAATCAATCGACAGGGCTATACCCTCGTACCGCTGAAACTCTACTTCAAAGGCTCGCTCGTAAAAATCGAAGTCGCGCTCTGCCGCGGCAAGCATACCTACGATAAGAAAGCGACGATTGCCGACCGCGAACAAAAACGCGCGATAGATCGCGAATTAAAAAACGCAGGCTTTTGAGCTGCGCCGAATATCGACTTATTTCCGCCGCGCTTGCGGCGGTTTTTCATACGCTCCGAAAAAAGCCCCGACGGCGCGTTTCCAACAAATGATACTCCCGTTCCGCGCGATATTCGTATACGGCAGGACTGTCGGGAGAAGCAAACGCCACCTCGCCGCGCGGATCGGCAAGCAGACAATACCCCTTTCCGCAAAAGAAAATCGGCACGCCGCACGCGAACGCATAGGCGCGCAACAAAACGCTCTGCAACGCATCCGTCACGCGCCCGAACGGGCAAACGATAAAATCGCAACCGCATAAACTCAACGCGCGAAAAGCGTCCGCAAAATAAACATCCTCCGCAACGACTACGCCCATATTGCCGACGGCTGTCGGATAGCAACGCAACGCCGCGCCGCAACCCGTTCTCCCGTCCACGGCGTACAACGCGTCCGAAACGCCGATCAGCCGTCCGCCCGAAGCCACCACCGCCGAGCGGCGTTTATAACCGTGCGTATCGGTAACGCAACCGCTTACTACCGTAGCCGCGGCGCGCTCCGAAAGCCGCGCGGCGTCCTCGAAAAACGCGCTTTCCCCTTTCAACTCCGCTTCGTAGCATACCGTGTCCATACCGTTGAAACCGAACGCTATCACGTCGAACTTTTCTTTTTCTCTCGCAAGAAAAGCACGCACCGAACCCTGCCCGACGAAACAAATGCGCATAGCCACCTCCTCACCCTTTTGCATTATATGGCAAACGGCGAAAAACGGTGACAACAAAGCGGAAAATTTGCATACGATGTATAAAGACTCCCTTCTCGGAGCATACTCGAATAGGTACGGGAGGCGCGTATGTTTTGGTTAGGATTCGGCATAGGTATCATGCTCGGCGGAAATATCGGCGTATTCATTATGGCGTTGTTTCAATTGAGAAAAAATTAAACCCGTACGGCGTTGCCGTACAAAAATCGACAGGGGGAGTACCCTGCCGATTTTTTCCGTTTCGTATATTTATTTTGCGTATTTTTCCACGATCGCTTCCATTTCGTCCAGATGCGCGATCATGTTTTTCGTCAATGCAAGATGACAACGCGCGCGCGCAAGATTTTGATGCCGATAGCGAATTTTGAAATATTTGTCGCCGTTGATATAATCCGTCAAAAACCGCACGCCGCACTCCGCCGTCATGGCAATTGCTCCCAAAGCGAGCGATTTGCGTTCCGCCTCCGTCAGCGTTTCGTTCAACACCCCGACGAAGCCGCGCGTAAACGCCTCGAATTTCTCCATATCGATGGCTACTTTCCCCAAGTCCTGTTCGTCCTCTTCGCAAGTGGAAGCCGCCACGCGAATCGCGTCGCCGAAGTCAAACGCGACAAGTCCCGGCATAACCGTATCCAAGTCGATTACGGACAGATGCTCCAACGTCTTCGCGTCGAACAATATATTGCTGGTTTTCGTGTCGTTATGCGTAACGCGCATCGGCAACAAACCGTCCGCCTTCATGCGATATACTTTCGTCGCTATATCGCGAATTTCGCGATAACCTTCGATTTCCTCTTTTATACGCTCCGCACGATTGGCTTCGTCCGCCGCGATCGCGTCCTCGAAAGCCTGAAATCTGCGCACCGTATTATGAAAATGCGGAATGGCAATCGTCAATTTCTCCACGGGATAATCCGCCAAGTACATTTGGAACTCCCCGAAAGCTTTGCCCGATTCCTCTATCACTTTCAAATTATCGGTGTTTTCAAAACATATGGAATCGTCGATATAACGACAGCACCGCCAAAAACTCCCGTCGGGCATATACGTGTAATAATCCCCGTCCTCCGTTTTGGAATAGTGCAATACGTTTCGTTTTGCTGTCTCTTGCGTTTCCTTAATCTTCGCGCGGATATACTCCGTCACCGAAGAAATATTCCGCATCACCCCGACGGGATCTTGAAAGACGTATGTATTTACGCGTTGCACGATATAGTCTTTCAACTCGTTATTGCGGAAAAAGTAAACCCGATAGGTCGTGTTGATATGTCCGCTGTTTAACGTTTCATAGAAACGATATTCACCGGCAATACAAAAACGCCTACACACCTCTTTAATTTGTTTCTCCTCTTTCATTGCCCTTATTATCCTTTATAGTTTTCCTTCTTATTTTGTATCATAAAAATACACTGTATTTGTATGCGATTTCCCTCTTGTTTGTTCCACGCCTGCAAAACATCGCACCATATTATCACTAAACAAGCGATATTATAACACCAAAACAAGCAAATGTCAAGTGGTTTTTGAAATTTTTTTTCAAAAGCCGCCCTCACGCAATCCTTACTCCCGTTCTTTTTCTTTTTCGCGAATAAATTTGCCTCGACGGAGAATACTTTTTATATGCACCGTTTCCGCCTTAAAAAATTTCTTTCGAGTATTCTGCTTTTTGCGTTTCTCAGCGCGTGCAACACCACGAGTGAAAGCGTGAAATCCTCGTTCAACGCATACCTACCCGACTCATTTTCGTCAAACGAAGATTTTTCGAGAAGTTCTTTCGAGCAAAGCGAAAAAACTTCGCCGCAAAAAAATTCGACGATTTGGGACGTGTCGGATACGGACGTTTCTTACGTGGATTTTCAAAAAAAGCACGTCGCGTTCACCTTCGACGACGCCCCGACGCGCACGTTGGAAAATATCCTCGCCGTATTCGCTTCGTTTAACGAACGAAACGAAAAGTGTGCCGCCACGGCGACCGTGTTCGTCAACGGCGCGTTATGCGGCGAACACGGCTTACAGCTGTTGCATACGGCTTACGCGCTCGGTTTCGAGCTAGGCAATCACACGCAATCCCACCTCGACCTCACCGCTTTGGACGAAAAAAAGCTCCGTTCGGAAATCGCACAAACGGACGCTTTGCTTACTCGCGTAGACCGCAAGCCCGTCCACCTTTTACGCGCGCCTTTTGGAAAAATCGACGAACAAGTGCGCCGCGTTGCCGACGCGCCCCTCATCGATTGGACCATCGATACCCTCGACTGGTCGGGCGTGACGGCGGACGCGATTTGCGATAAGGTGCTTTCCGAAGTCTACGACGGCTGTATCGTCCTCATGCACGACGGCTACGAAAATACCGTGGAAGCCGTAAAACGACTGTTGCCCCGTCTGCAAGAAGCCGACTATCAAGTGCTGAGCGTATCCGCTTTGGCTAAAACGAACGGCTGTTCCCTGCATACGGGCAACGTATACATTCGCGCGCGAAAACAACGCGCGTAAAGGAGTTTCTTATGCAAACCATCGTAACCGACGGTAACGGAGCTGCCGTACACGTGGCGTACGCCTTTTCCGATCTGGCAATCGTATATCCGATCACCCCGTCTTCCCCCATGGCAGAGCTTGCCGACGAATGGGCGGCAACCGACAAAAAGAACCTTTTCGACGAAACGCCGCGCGTGGTACAAATGCAATCGGAAAGCGGCGTCGGCGGCGCGTTGCACGGGGCGTTGACTTGCGGCGCGCTCGCAAGCGGTTTTTCGTGCAGCCAAGGTCTGCTGTTGATGTTGCCCTCCCTCTATAAAATCGCAGGCGAACTACTGCCGACGGTCATTCACGTCAGCGCACGCACGCTTTCCACGCACGCATTGAGTATTTTCGGCGATCACCAAGACGTTATGGCATGCCGACAAGCGGGATTTGCCATGCTCGCCGCAAGTTCCGTACAGGAAGCGGCGGACTTTGCCGTAGCGGCGCACCTTACCGCATTAAAAAGCAGTGTGCCCTTTTTGCATTTTTTCGACGGCTTTCGCACCTCGCACGAAATGCAAAAAATCGAACTTCTCGACTATTCGGAGTTGCGCGCGCTTCTTGCGCAAGACGCCCTTGAAAACTTCCGTCGTCGCGGTTTAACGCCGCGTCGCCCCGTCCAACGCGGCACGGCGCAAAACCCCGACGTATATTTTCAAAACCGAGAAGCGGCAAATCCATACTATACCGCCTTGCCGCAAATCATGGAAAACGTTTTCCGCGAAATCGAACAAATTACAAAACGAGCATACCATGTATTCGATTATTACGGTCACGCGCAAGCGGAATACGTGCTCGTCGCCATGGGGAGCGGCGCGTGCACTGCACGCGAAGTAGCAAGGCGCATGGCGGAAAGCGGCGAACCCGTCGGCGTAATCCTCGTGCGATTATACCGTCCCTTTTCCGCGGCGGCTTTTGCGAACGCGCTCCCGAAAAGCTGTAAACGCGTTGCGGTGCTCGACCGCACGAAAGAAGCAGGCGCGCTCGGAGAGCCCCTCTATCTCGACGTATGCGCCGCGCTCGCGGAAACGGGACGCGCCGATATACGCGTATTCGGCGGAAGATACGGATTAGGCTCGAAAGAATTTTCTCCCAACGATTGTTTTGCGGTTTTTCGCAACTTGCAAAACGAAACGCCGAAAAATCATTTCACCGTCGGTATTTACGACGACGTAAGCCGCCTTTCTTTGCCGCGCGAAACGCCTTTTCCCTTCGCTTTGCCCGAAACGACGGAGTGCATATTTTTCGGCTTGGGTTCGGACGGAACGGTGGGCGCGAATAAAAATACCGTGCAAATTCTCGGCGCGCGCCCCGACGTATACGCGCAAGCCTATTTCTATTACGATTCCAAAAAATCCGGCGGACTTACGCAGTCGCACTTGCGCTTCGGGAAACATCCGATTTCCGCACCCTATCGCATACAAACCGCCGACTTTATCGCTTGTCACAACCCCTCTTATCTGCAACGCTACGATATGCTCAGTGCTATAAAGGAGGGGGGTATGTTCTTGTTGAACGCACCTTGGACAACGACGGAAGAACTTTCGAAAAAGCTCCCCTCCGCCGTTAAACGGCAGATTGCCGAAAAGCGATTGCGTTTTTACGTGGTGGACGGAACGGGACTTGCCGACGAAGTCGGATTAAACGGAAAGCACAGCGCGATCTTACAAGCGGCGTTTTTCTATCTTCACCCTACCCTGCTCCCGTATGCGGAAGCCAAACGCTTGTTGTTGGCAGAACTATCCGAAAAGCTTTCCAAAAAGAATGCGGAACTTCTGCAAAAAAACAAAAAAGCGGTGTCGGAAACGGAAAAACGAATCCGAAAAATCGATTATCCGTCCGCTTGGGCACACGCCGAAGAAGCCGACGAAACGAACGCTTCGTCAGCCGCGGCAAAAACAGACGAATATTATCGAAAAATCATTCATCCGATTCTGCACTTGCAGGGAAACGAACTACCCGTGTCCGCGTTCACGCCCGACGGAAGCGTGCCGACGGGAACGGCACGCCTCGAAAAACCGGGCACGGCGTACTATACGCCGCACTGGATCGCGGAAAACTGCATACAATGCAACCAATGCGCTTTCGTTTGTCCGCACGCCTGCATTCGCCCGTTTGTTTTTACGGAAAAGGAAACGCCGCGCGATTTTCTATCCGTTGCCGCAAACGGCATACCGAACGCGCGCTATCGAATACAGGTTTCTCCGCTCGACTGCAAGGGCTGTTCGCTTTGCGCTTACACTTGCCCCGCCAAAGAAAAAGCCCTCGTCATGCAGCCTGCCTACTTGACGGCGGAACGCGAAGCGCGCCATTGGGATTTCGCGCTTTCGTTGCCGTCGGCGGACACGAGCGTTTTCAAACGCAACAGCGTAAAAGGCAGCCAATTCTCGCCGCCGCTGTTTGAATTTTCCTATGCTTGCGCAGGTTGCGGCGAAACGCCGTATATCAAACTACTCACGCAATTATTCGGCGAACGTATGCTGATCGCCAACGCGACGGGATGTTCCTCTATCTACGGCGGTTCGTTCCCCGTATGCCCGTACACCATAAACGAACAAGGGCAAGGTCCTGCATGGGCAAGCTCCCTATTTGAAGACAACGCGGAATTCGGCTACGGCATGCGTCTCGCCTGCGAACGGCTCGGAGAAAAACCGCCGTCCGTTTGGCTCATCGGCGGCGACGGTTGGGCGTACGACATCGGCTTCGGCGGCGTAGACCACGTTCTCGCTTCGGGAGCGAACGTCAACTTGCTCGTGCTCGATTCCGAAGTGTATTCCAACACGGGCGGACAAGCCTCCAAAGCAACGCCGCTCGGCGCGGTCGCGCGGTTTTCCGCACGCGGAAAACGCACGCCGAAAAAAGATTTGGGACTTATGGCAATGACGTACGGCTATGTTTACGTGGCGCAAGTTTCCATGGGCGCAAACAAACAACAATTGCTTTCCGCCCTTTCCGAAGCGGAAGCCTATAACGGTCCTTCCCTGATTATCGCCTACTCCCCTTGTATCGCGCACGGCGTGGATATGCGCCTTTGCATGGAGGAAGAACGCCTCGCCGTCGAAAGCGGTTATTGGAACTTGTACCGCTTTCATCCCGACCATGCCACCCCCTTTCAGCTCGATAGTCCGCCGCCGAAGCTCCCTTTGCGAGAATTTATGCAGCGCGAAAATCGTTTCGTTTCTTTACGAAAAAAAGACGCAGATGCAGCCGAAGCGTTGTTGCAAGCCGCCGAAACGGAATGCCGCAAAAAGCGCGCGCTGTACGAACGGCTTGCCGCACAAAATAGAGATTAAACGTAAACGACCCTCGAAGCGATACCGCTTCGAGAGCCGTTTTGCAATCTTCGTTTATACGCCGCTATACGCCGAGAAACCGCCGTCTACGGGGATCACCGTGCCCGTCACGAAGCCACTCGCCTTATCGTCCGAAAGCCACAACAAACAGCCGATAAGGTCGGAAATTTCGCCGAATTTTTTCATCGGCGTCGCCGCTAAGATCTTGCCCGTACGCGCCGTCGGCGTGCCGTCCTCATTATAGAGAAGCCCTCTGTTTTGGTTGGTCACAAAGAACCCGGGCGCGATTGCGTTGCAACGAATATTGCAGGGCGCAAAGTGCACGGCAAGCCACTCGGTAAAGTTGGAAATACCGGCTTTTGCCGCCGAATAGGCAGGGATTTTCGTAAGCGGTCTGTACGCGTTCATCGAAGAAATATTGATGATATTGCCGCCCGTTTTCACCATGCCTTTCGCAAACACCTGCGTCACCAAAAACGCAGAAGTGATATTGAGGTCGAACACGAATTTCAAGCCGCTTTCGTCGAGCGCGAAAAAGTCTTTCACTCCCTCCAAATCGGGCGTCATCGTTTCGTTGTCGCAGGTTGCTTTCGGG
Source organism: uncultured Clostridia bacterium (assembly GCA_964459515.1). Classification (GTDB taxonomy): domain Bacteria; phylum Bacillota; class Clostridia; order Christensenellales; family Borkfalkiaceae; genus Scatosoma. Next base: position 12,606 of record CAYWML010000029.1, read on the forward strand.
TTGTTTCCGCCTGCGCCGTTGATAAGAATATCCGCCTTGCCGAAGCTTTCTTCCACCGTTTTATAGGCTTCTTCGATACTCGCTTTTTCCAAGCAGTTGCAACGAATGGCGATTGCGTTTTCGCCGATCTCGTTCGCGATCTTCGCCGCCGCGTCGTAATTGATGTCGAGCAAAGCGACGTTCGCGCCGCAAGCCGCCAAAGCTTTTGCAAACTCGCCGCAAATCACGCCTCCTGCGCCCGTAATCACAGCCGTTTTTCCGTTTAAGTCGATTTTGAATGGTACGTTATACATCTTCCTTTTCTCCTTTTAATCTATCCAAAGTATCCCAAATGCCGAGCATATACATAATGCCGAGCGCTCTATCGTACAACCCGTAGCCGGGGCGCACTTTTCCCGGTCCTTCGTCCCATAAGTGTCTGCCGTGATCGGGGCGAATATACCCTTTAAAGCCGCAATCGTGATAAGCCTTCACGATTTCGAGAATGCCCGTATCGCCTTCGCAATCGCGATGACTCGCCTCCGAAAAGTCGCCGTTTTCAAAATGCTTTACGTTGCGAATATGCGCAAACGCTATGCGATCGCAATGCTTTCTGACGATTGCCGCCACGTCGTTTTTCGGATTTGCGTTTAAGCTACCCGAACAAAGGGTAAGACAATTGTACTCGTCGTCCACCATTTTCAGGAAACGATCGATGCTTTCCTCGTCCACGAGCAAACGCGGCAAACCGAAAATATCCCAAGGCGGATCGTCCATGTGGATCGCCATTTTGATGTCGCACTCCCTGCACGTAGGCATGATTGCTTCCAAGAAATATTGAAGATTCGCCCACAGCTTTTCTTTCGTAACGCCTTCGTACGCCTTAAAAAGCTCGTCCAATTTCGCCATTCGCTCCGGCTCCCACCCCGGGAACGTCATGTTATACTTCTCCGTAAAATCGAGAATATACTTCGCCATGGCGTTATAGTCGTCTTGAATCATGTTCTTCTGATAGAAAAGCGCAGTCGAACCGTCGCCGACGGGATGGAAAAGATCGCTCCTCGTCCAATCGAAAATCGGCATGAAGTTGTAACAAATTACTTTTACGCCGTATTTCGACAAGTTGCGAATCGTCTGTTTGTAATTTTCGATATACTTATCGCGCGTGGGCAAGCCGATTTTTATGTCGTCGTGCACGTTTACCGACTCCACGACGTCGATATTGAAACCGTACTCGTCGCATTGCCGCTTTACTTCGGCGATTTCATGCTCTTCCCACACTTCGCCGGGCATTTTGTCGTGCAACGCCCACACAATCCCCGTAACGCCGGGGATTTGCTTGATGTCCGATAGTTTGATACGATCGTTTCCTTCGCCGTACCACCGAAAGGTCATTTGCATTTTTTATTCTCCTTATTATGATTTATACATTCTCGTTTTACTAAATTTTATCATAAATGCCGCCATAAAGGCAACCGTTTTTACAAATAAAACGAAAAGAATTTATCTTCCGCCGTCAGCCGTTGCCGCTTCTTAAAGGTGTATTTATGATTTTCGCAAAGAAAAACGCATGCGGTTTTGTGCATATATTTTCGCGGTTTAACGCATACCTGTATGCCGCATATGCGGTATTCGACACATTTTTAAGAAGGGGCTGTTTTGCAAAATATATCGATTTTTACGACATTTTATCGTATTTTAACGTATGCGTTTTCCGAGCTATGGGGGCAACCCCAAACGACGGCTTTCGACGAAATTCTTCTATCGAATTTTGTCAACTGCACCGCAGGGCATATATAAATGCCCTTAACGAAGCAGAAATAAGCGATGAAGCAATCTCGTGGCACACCGCGGAACGTAAATCCGTTTTCGTCCTCACCCCCGTCATTGCACGGAGCACCGCCCCTACGCCCCGTCCTTGCGAGGCACGAATGTGCCGCGGCAATCTCCGCCGTCAGGCGGAAACGCTCGTCATTGCGAGGCACGAACGTGCCGTGGCAATCTCCGCCGTCAGGCGGAAACGCTCGTCATTGCGAGGCACGAACGTGCCGTGGCAATCTCCGCCGTCAGGCGGAAACGCGAGCAAGTACCCCGAGCCTGTCTTCCGCGGCAAGCCGCAGGCTTGCCGCGAAATTACCACGTCGCTTCGCTCCTCGTAATGACGGACGGTATGTCATTGCGAAGGAGCGCGGTACGCGCGACTGTGGCAATCTCCGCCGTTAGGCGGAAGCGCGAGCAAGTACACCGAGCATGGCTTCCGCGGCAAGCCGCAGGCTTGCCGCGAGATTACCACGTCGCTTCGCTCCTCGTAATGACGGACGAGGTAACGGAAAAGCGGCTTTGCGCCCCCCTTTGCGCAAAGCCGCTCTCTTTTCTCACACATCTCCTCTGATATGGGCTTAATTTACCACCATCTCATCACTACGCCGTCTTCATAATGCCAATAATTCCACCCTTCTGTCGGCTGTTCTTCGCTATAATAATACCGCTCAGCCCAAATTAAATTACTATTCCAAGAAGAACCAATTGAAATTTCATTCCACTCGCTTTCCGTACCGTAATAGTATATTTCGTTTAAGTTGTAGCAACCATCGAATGCAAAACTTTCAATCCACGTCACTCCATTACCAATTACCACGCTCGTCAAACTACTACAATTATAGAACGCCTCACCACTGATACTCGTCACGCTATCGGGAATTTCTACACTCGTCAAACCGTAACAATACTTGAACGCACCACCACCGATACTCGTCATGCTATCAGGAATTTTAATATTCGTCAAATTATTACAATTACTGAACGCCTCAGAATCGATTTCTGTTACCCCATCGGGAATTTCAAAAAACGTCGCCGCTTTACCTGCCGCATATTGTACCAGAGTTTTTCCGTCTTTGCTATACAAATTTCCGTCTATCGATTTATAATTTGCATTATTTCCCGAAACGCTTATACTCGTCAAACTGCTACAACCACTGAACGCACTTCTCCCGATACTCGTCACACTGTCAGGAATTTCTACACTTGTCAAACTGCTACATTCAGAGAACGCATACCCAGCGATACGCGTCACACTGTCGAGGATTTCCACACTCGTCAAACTGCTACATTGATAGAACGCATTCCAACCTATACTCGTCACACTGTCAGGAATTTCGATACTCGTCAAACTGCTACATCTATAGAACGCACTATCACCGATACTCGTCACACTGTCGGGTATTTCGATACTCGTCAAACTGCTACATCTATAGAACGCACTATCACCGATACTCG
>CAYWML010000029.1:15960-17717 GCA_964459515.1 uncultured Clostridia bacterium
TCACACTGTCGGGTATTTCGATACTCGTCAAACTGCTACAATTATAGAACACCTCATAACCGATACTCGTCACGCCGTCGGGAATTACCACACTCGTCAAACTGCTACAATGATAGAACGCACCATATTCGATACTCGTTACGCTGTCGGGGATTTCTATACTCGTCAAACTGCTACATCCTGAGAACGCATAATCACCGATACTCGTCACGCTGTCGAGGATTTCTATATTCGTCAAACCGCTACAATTATAGAACACACCATATCCTATACTCGTCACACTGTCAGGAATTTCTACACTAGTCAAACCGTTACAACCTGAAAACGCATGCTCACCTATACTCGTCACGCTGTCACCGATTACCACGCTTGTTAAACTGCTATAATTACAGAACGCATAATTGGAAATTTTTGTCGCCGTTGTTATTCTTGTTTCTGTCACCAATTCGTTATCAATATACAAGTTCTTTGCATACAATAACGGGTTTGCCTCCTCAACGCCAAACGAAATTTGTGCCCAATTGTCTATTGTTCCGTTATAATACACGCTCGTTAAACTGCTACAACCTTCGAACGCACTATAACCGATACTCGTCACGCTGTCACCAATTACTATACTTGTCAAATTGTTACAATTATAGAACGCCCCATCACCAATACTTGTCACACTATCACCGATTACTACACTCGTCAAAGCTTCACAATCATAGAATGCATAATCGGAAATTTTCGTTGCCGTTGTTATTTTTGCTTCCGTCACCAATTCGTTATCGATATACAAATTTTTTGCACAATACAATGGATTTGCACGTACAGTCTCAAACGAAATTTGTACCCAATCGTCTATCGTTCCATTGTAATAGACGCTCGACAAATTACTGAATTCTTCCCATTTTTCCTCAGAATTTTCGCCGCCGAAAGCATCCCAACCGATACTCGTCACCCCGGCACCGATTACCACGCTCATCAAACTGCTACAATTATAGAACGCCCCATCACCGATATTTGTCAAACCGTCGGAAATTATCACGCTCGTCAAACTATTACAATTATAGAACGCCTGCTTACCAATACTCATCACGCTGTCACCGATCTTCACACTCGTCAAACTACTGCAATTTGAGAATGCCGCCTTAGCGATACTTGTCACGCTATCGCCGATTACTACACTCGTCAAAGCTTCACAATCATAGAATGCATAATCGGAAATTTTCGTTGCCGTTGTTATTTTCGCTTCCGTCACCAATTCGTTATCGATATACAATTTTTTTGCATAATACAACGGATTTGCCCAGTCATCACCAAACGAAATCTGCACCCAATCGTCTATTGTTCCGTTATAATAGACACTCGTCAAACTGCTACAACCATAGAACGCATACTCACCGATACTTGCCACGCTATCCCCGATTGTTACGCTTGTTAAACTGCTATAATTACAGAACGCATAATTGGAAATTTTTGTTGCCGTTGTTATTTTTGCTTCCGTCACCAATTCGTTATCGATATACAAATTTTTTGCATAATACAACGGATTTGTTGTTCCCTCCTGATAGATCCACACACGCGCAAACGAAATCTGTACCCAATCGTCTATTGTACCGTTATAATAGACACTCGTCAAACCATAACAATCATCGAACGCAACACAACCGATACTCGTCACGCTGTCTGGAATTTCTATGTTCGCCAAACTGCTACATCCTGCGAACGCTCCACCACCGATACTCGTCACACTGTCGGGAATTACCACGCTC
>CAYWML010000030.1:0-17558 GCA_964459515.1 uncultured Clostridia bacterium
AAAAAAATGTCATTTGATCTTTAATTTTTTTGTCTAATTTTTGTGACCAATTTCGCGAAGCGACGAAGCAATCTCGCGGCAATCCGTAGGATTGGCGCGGAAACTATGTTTGGAATACCTGCCCTCGTTTCCGCCTAATGGCGGAGATTGCCGCGGCACTTCGTGCCTCGCAATGACGGGGGGTACTTCGTGCCTCGCAATGACGGGGGGGTACTTCGTGCCTTGCAATGACAGAGGGGGCGTGCGCCTGTGTTTGTCATTGCGAGGAGCAAGGCGACGAAGCAATCTCGCGGCAATCCGTAGGATTGGCGCGGAAGCCATGTTCGGGAGCCTGCTTCCGTTTCCGCCTGACGGCGGAGATTGCCACGGCACTTCGTGCCTCGCAATGACGGGGCGTTTCCGCCTAACAGCGGAGATTGCCACGGCACTTCGTGCCTCGCAATGTCAGGGGGCGCGCTTTGCGATAAAAGCAGGGCGAAATTGTCTTAATCTCTTTTCTTCCAATAGCCGTCCAAGATGTTCTGAATAAATTCGTCGGCTATGCCTTTCGTCGGGGAAGCTTCTTCGCGAGGTGGCTGTTGCGGCTCGGCGGCGTTTTGCGACGGGCTTTGCGGCGTACCTACGCCGAACGTTTTGCTGAATTGTGAAAGTTCTTTCAAAAAATCCAACATTTGTTCGGAATCTTTCAGTTTATCCATGATCGGTTTTACGCTTTCGGTGAAACGCGGATTTTGCGAAAGATAATATAACAGCACCAAAATAAATATTTCCATATTGTAGTATATGCGTTTCGTAAAATCGCGTGCGCGCAAGATCTCGGTGACGAAAATTGCTTTTTCGGAATAGTATGCTATAAAGAAAAAACGAGTTCGGTAAATCGAAGCGGAGGTGCGAAGAAATGAAAAGTTTTAAGGAAACATTGGCGCGCGAAAAGGCGCAGGGAACGGAAAAATCTGCCGTTTCCGAAGAAACGATCGCTTGGGCAAAGAAGCTTGCCATAGCGTATAACGGTAGTAACAATACGGAGCTGCTACGGCGCATTCTTGCGGAGGCGGAAAAGCGGAAACGCGCGGGTACGCTGTCGAACGCGGAGATTGACGCGTTTTTTCAGGCGTTTTCGCCTATGCTCGACGACGGGCAGAGAAAACGCTTGGCGCAGGTCGTGGAGCGGCTGAAAAAGCTGTAAAACCTTGCTTCTCGTAAAGGGAACTTTGCGCGAAAACCGCAACGCCGTTTACGCTTCGGCGATTTTTTGCAAGGCATAGCGCAGGACATCGATCTCCCGTTCGGAATTGAAGTGCGAAAAGGAAACGCGCACCAATCCGTCCTCGTCCGTTCCCAACGCGCGGTGCATTTCGGGCGCACAGTGATAGCCGCCTCTTACGGCGATATCGTAGACTTCGGAAAGCTGTTCGGCTACGCTTTCCGAGGAGTATACGGCGTGCCGAAAAGCAACTATGCCGCAGGGGTTCGGCTCGGAAAAAATTTCGTAATCGCGCAGGCTTTCAATGGCGCGAATGCAATAGGCTGTCAACATGAACAGTCGGCTTTGGATATGCTTCATGCGAAAGGAAAGATAACGCGTGCCCTCCAACAAGGATAGGACGGCAGGATAGGACAGCGTGCCTGCTTCCAAGGCGTCGGGGTAGAAGTCGGGCATGGCAAGGGAAAGACTTGACGAGCCCGTTCCGCCGTAAAGTAGCGGCTTCGGCGCGGCTCGTTCGGAAAAGAGAAGCGCGCCGCTTCCCTGTATGCCGAGCATGCCTTTATGCCCTGCCACGGCAAGTAAATCGACGCCGCTTTGCCGCATGGAAATATCTATGTGGCCGCAAGCTTGCGCGCCGTCGCAAAGGAGAAGTACGTGCGGCGGCAAACAAGCGCGTATTTCCGCGATGGACGGAATCGCGCCCGTAACGTTGGAGGCGAGCGTGACGACGACGAGTTTTGTGTTCGGGCGGAGCAATGCGCGGACGGCTTGCGGCGAGGGCGTTGCGGCACGCCGAGAGGGGCTTTCGAGCGGACAAATATCGTATTCGATAATCCCTTGCGCGCGAAGCCGCTCCAACGGACGTAACACGGAATTGTGCTCCATGCAGGTGGCGACGACATGATCGCCGCGTTGCAATACGCCGAATAAAGCCGCATTTAACGCTTCGGTGCAGTTTTTCGTGAAGGCGACGTTTTCCAAACCGTAGCCGTCGAAAAAGGCGTTGAGGGCGGTGCGGCACGCTTGTACCTGTTCGGCGCAGGCAAGGGAGAGTTTGTGTCCGCTTCTGCCGGGGTTGGCGCATACTTTTACGGCGGCGGAAACGGCGTTGAGGACGGCGTCGGGCTTTCTGCCGCCCGTCGCGGCGTTGTCGAAGTAGATCATGATAGCACCTCTTTTTTTGCGTAATACATACAATATAGTATTCCGAAAAGGAGGCACTTATGACATGACGATTTTGGCGGTTTTCCGCTCGCGAACGCATAGTTTGGCGTATGCCGAGCGACTTCGCGCGTACGGCGTGGCGGCAACGGCTGTGCCTACGCCGAAAGAAGCGCGTATCGGTTGCGGTTTGTGCGTGGCTTTCGACGAACGGTCGTTCGTGCGGGCGCGGGCGATTTTGAAAACGGGCGGCTATTCCTCGTTTAAGGGGTTTTATAAAAAAGAATTTATCGGCGGCGGTATGCGCGTGACGCCGTACGGATAGCTTTTCGCACGTGCGAAGAATACGACGAATGTCGTATAGAGCACGGGCAGGTATGCGTTGAAACGAAAAATGCAAAAGAAAAAGTTCAAAAACGCGGCGGAACGCTTGCCAAAGCGCGACGGAGTGTGGTATACTATGGAATATGAAGAAGATCGACAAAGAAAACGCGCTTGCCGAGTTGGCAAGGCTGTATCCCGACGCAAAACCGGCGTTGTTGTATACGACGCCGTATGAATTGTTGGTGGCGGTGATTTTATCGGCGCAATGCACGGACGAACGGGTGAATATCGTCACGCGCGAGCTGTTCAAAAATTATTCCACGCCCGAACGTATGCGTACGCTTTCGCAGACGGAGTTGGAACGCTACATTTTTTCATGCGGCTTCTACCGCATGAAAGCGGCGCATATTTTGTCGGCTTCTAAGGATATTCTCGAACGTTTCGGCGGCGAAGTGCCGCGGACGGTGGAGGAGCTGATGACGCTCGACGGCGTGGGGAAAAAGACGGCGAACGTCGTATACGCTGTCGCTTTCGGAGGCGACGCGATTGCGGTCGATACGCACGTTTTTCGCGTAAGCAACCGCTTGGGGTTGGCGAAAGGAACTACGCCGCAAGCGGTGGAAGCAGGGCTGTGCAAGGCAATCCCCAAAAGCGAATGGTCGAAGGCGCACCATTATCTTATCTACCACGGCAGGCGCGTGTGCCATTCGCAAAAACCGAATTGTGCCGAATGTACGCTTGCGCCTTTTTGCGACATGCGCAAGAAAGAAAAATAAAGCATAAAACCTCTCGTTTTGCCGATACTATATGCAAACGGGAGGTCTTTTTATGGAGAAAAAGCAGACGTCGCAGGCTCGGGAAGCTTGCGCATTGCGCGAATTGACGGCGTGGGAAACTTTGGCGGAGCGCAAGACGGCTATATACGCGCGATTGCTCACCGATCCGTCGCTCGCGAAAGCGATGGAGGAGTTGTCGGCGCGCCACGCTCGGCGGCGGAACGCCTTGGCTTCGCTTTCGGGCGAAAAAAATAAAACGACGGAAAGTTCCGTCGAGGAGGATAAAGCGGAATGAAGTTGGAAAAACGGGAAATCACCTTGAACGAAAGCGACAGTTTGTCGGACGCGTTGGAAACGGAAAAGTCGTTGTTGCGCGCTTATGCCGAGCGATTTGCGGCTGCGGAGCGGCGCGAAACGGCGGAAACGCTCGTGCGGCACGCCAAAGAAGTCGCGGAGGACGCGGCATTCGTGGCGAATTTGCGTAAAACGATATTTACGCTGTAAGCAAATCCGCGATGACAACGCTTGTAAGCTGCGCGCGGTTTACAGCTCGTAGCAATCGAAAATGCCGCCCGTTTCCAAGTCCTTGAAATAGAGCACGTTTTCGTCCAAAAGAATATACGAATGGGGCGTTCCCTCTTTCGGAAGGGCAACCGATCCGCAGTTGGCGTATAAAAAACCTTGCGGCGTTTTTTCGCAACAGGGCGCGTGAAAATGTCCGTTGAAAAGTACGTCGTTTTCGTGCAACACGGGGGGCATGTCTTTGTTGAACAGATGTCCGTGGGTGAGAAACAGCGAACGATTTTCATGTGAAAGCAACGCGTAATCGGCGCGTATGGGAAACTCCAACACCATTTGGTCTACTTCGCTGTCGCAGTTTCCGCGCACGCAGAGAATTTTCTCTTTTACGGCGTTCAACATGGCGAATACGCGCTTCGGGGCGTAGTCGTCGGGGAAATCGTTGCGCGGTCCGTGATAGAGCAGATCGCCGAGCAAAATCAATTTGTCCGCTTCTTCGTTTTGAAAAGCCGACAACAGCTCGTTGCACCAATATGTCGAACCGTGAATGTCGGAAGCGATGAGATATTTCATAGACAGCCTCTTTTGCCGCTCGGCGTATTGCGCTTCGGCAAGGAAAGGCAACCGCGCGGACGGCTTTTTTTAGAAAATGAATTTTACGATGTCGAATTGTTCGGGAAGATAGGCGTTGCTTTCGTATAAGTTCGCGTATTTTTCCATAAGCGCGGGCAATTCCTCTTCCCTCGTGCTGCGGAAAGAAAATTCGGAAAAGTTGACGGCTTTGTTGGCAAGCAGATTGATCGCCGTCGATACGAAGTTGCGGCTTTCCGTAATGCCCTTTATCGTCACGTTGTTTTTCAGGGCGTATTCCAAATTGACGTGCAGGCTTTTTCCGACGAGGGAACAAAAGGCAACGTAAGCGTCGCGTTTGACCAAGGGGAAAAGCACCGACGGTTCGCAACGGTTGGCAAAGGCGAGATATACCGCCGCGTCCGCAAGGTTGCCGCCCGTCACCTCCGCTACGCGCGTTTTCAGCGTGTCGTCGTTGGGAAAGGTGTAATAAATGCCGCTTCGTTTCGCCCGTGCGAGCCGTTCGACGTTGTTGTCCGCCAAAATGGGAACGGCGCGGTGATAAATCAGAATCTGCGCGAGAATGTTCCCGTATAAGCCGCCGCCGAGCACGAGTACGTGTTGTCCTACGTCGATGTGCAGTTCGTCCACGATATGTTCCGCGAGCGCGATGGCATCGATGAGAAACGCCGCCTCGTCGGTGACGGAGGCGGGCAGAGGGTAGACGTCGTCCACGCCTGCCAGCACGAAATCACGGTAAAAACCGTCTGCGGTTTCGCCTGCGATACGCAAGCCGTCGGGGGCGCATTCGTCTTCCGTTACGCCGGCGAGATATACTCTGTCGCCTTTTTTGACGAAAGATTCGCTTTGCGCTTCCGTCACTTGCCCGATGGCGAAGCGCCCGGGAATGAACGGAGCTTTCACTTTAAGCGCGCCCGAATAAACGGCTACGTCCGCTTCGGAAAGCAACGCTTTCGTCACTTTGACTTTGACTTTATCGTCGGAAAGCTTCAAATCGGGCGCGGTGACGTGGCGCAGATCGTGCGGATATGCCAATTGCCAAACTTTCATGAATATCCTCTCTTTGTTTTGCGTTTTTTTGCGATAAATCGAAAGTATACGCACGCAAATCCGTGCGAACAATATCAGTATAAACCATTTTTATAAAATTTGCAACTATTTTTTATAAATTCCGCTTAAAAACAGTTGACGGAGATAAAAAAAAGCGTTATAATTGAAAAGCTTATGAATAGTGAAAAATAACAGCGAGGTGAAAAAATGAAAGCTGATATACATCCCAAATATCACGAAGTAACCGTAACTTGCGCTTGTGGAGCTACTTTTAAGACCGGTACGACGAAGGATTGCGAGGTTTTGAAAGTGGATATTTGCAGCAATTGCCATCCGTTCTTCACGGGCAAGCAGAAGTTGGTTGATACCGGTGGACGTGTCGATAAGTTCAAGAAAAGATACGGTCTTTGATAAGTGCCCGGTTAAGGCTTTAAGGTGGTTCATCTTAAAGCCTTCTTCTTTTTGCGGCGCGGCAAAGACGTGCCGTATATAAAAAACGCAGTCGCCTCGCGGCGGCGCGTACATTGCGGATAAATCATGAAGAATACGAAAAACGATAAAAAAACCTATATCGGCGGACAGGCGGTTTTGGAGGGCGTGATGATGCGCGGAAAGCGCGCCATGGCGACAGCCGTCCGCGATCCCGAGGGGAAAATTCAGATAGAATCGGAGCGTTTGACGCCTCCCGAAAAACGCAGCAAATTTGCACGCTTGCCGTTTTTTCGCGGCATAGTCAATTTCGTTTCGTCGCTTGTCGACGGCAATCGCGTGCTTATGCGCAGCGCGGACGTGGCGGCGGAGGAAGACAACGAAGAAGAGCAAACGAAAGCGGAAAAATGGTTGGAAGAAAAGCACGTCGTCGATTTAAGTTCTATCGTCGGCGGCGTCTCCGTCGTTTTGGGCGTTTTGCTCGCCGTGTTGATCTTCGTCGCATTGCCGCAGTGGCTGGCAGGCTTTTTGCCCGAAAGCGTTTTCGACAAAACGGATACAGGCTTGAAAGGGCTTTGGTTCAATCTCGTCGAGGGTGGCATTCGCATCGCGATATTTATCGCGTACGTACTGGCGATTTCGCTGATACCGTCCATGAAACGGGTGTTTATGTACCACGGCGCGGAGCATAAGACAATTACTTGTTTCGAGCAGGGCAAGGAACTTACCGTAGAGAACGTTCGCGGTTGTTCGCGCGTGCACGATCGGTGCGGCACGACGTTTTTGTTCCTCGTCATGCTCGTCAGCATTCTCGTGTTTTCCCTCGTCAACGTGCTTGCGGCAGGGTGGCTGTATACTTCGAACGCGCGTTGGAACGGCGTTATTCGTTTCGCGCTGAAATTGTGTATGTTGCCCGTCGTGGCAGGAATCTCCTATGAATTGTTGCGCTTTTTCGCCAAGACGAAGAACAAGCTGTTTATGATATTTAAGTTTCCCGGGCTACTTTTGCAACGCTTGACCACGCGCGAACCCGAGGACGGCATGATCGAGTGCGCGATAGCGGCGTTTCAAACGGTGCTCGCCATGGACGCCGATCCGACGATTCCCGAAAAAGTGTTCGCGACGTCGGGAAAATTGAGCCAATGGCTGAAAAAGACCAAGAAGCGTTTTGCCGATAACGGCGTGGACGAAGAAGAAGCGGAATGGATACTCGCCTTGACCATGGGTATGCCCAAGAGTGCCGTCGTCACGGAAGATAGGCTCGTGAAAACGGCACAGGCGAAGGAGATCGTGCGCATTTCGGACGAACGATTGACGGGCAGACCGCTTTGGTATATTTACGGTGACACCGATTTTTGCGGCTATAAGATTAAGGTGGACGAGCGCGTGCTTATTCCTCGTCCCGAAACCGAGGAACTGGCAATGCTGGCAATCGCCGCGGCGGAAGAAGGGGATAGCGTGCTCGATTTGTGCACGGGTAGCGGCGCAATCGCAATCGCCGTGAGTAAGGAATTGGAACGCAGTAAACGCAAGGTGAAAATGACGGCGGTGGATATCAGCGCGGACGCGCTTGCGCTCGCCAAAGAAAATGCGGCGGCAAACGACGCGGATATTCTTTTCGTGCAGTCGGATTTGTTCACGCGTTTGCGCGGACGGTTCGACGTAATCGTGTCGAATCCTCCCTATATCCCTTCCGCGGAGATCTCTCGTTTGCAACGCGAGGTGCGGGATTACGAACCGAAGCTCGCTTTGGATGGCGGCGCGGACGGGTTGGATTTCTATCGGCGGATTGCGGCGAACGCGTCGAAACATCTCAGCAGCGGCGGCACGCTGATCATGGAGGTCGGCGAAGGAGAAGCCGCCGAGGTGGTGAAGCTGTTCAAGGGCAACGCTTATTCGATGATCATGCAAGATTTCAACGGCGTGGATCGCTACGTAAAAATCGTAATGTAACGCCGCGCGGCAACGCGATTAAAAAGATAAGGAGCACGCTATGCTTAAAAAACTGAACGAAATCAAAACGCGCTTCGATTTTCTTTCGGCGCAACTCGCCGATCCTGCCGTCATCGCGGACATGGGTACTTGGCAGAAGTATTCCAAGGAACAAGCGGAGCTTTCGGAAACGGCGGAAAAATACGAGGAATATTTGCGTGTGGAACGGGAAATGCAGGACGCGTTCGCGGCGGCGGAGGCGGAGGAAAATCCTGAACTTCGTCGTATGCTTTCGGACGAGGGTTACGCGTGCAAGGAAAAGCTCGCCGCCGTAAAGGAAGCGTTGAAAATATTGCTGTTGCCCAAGGATAAAAACGACGAACGCGGTTGTATTTTGGAGGTGCGCGCCGGCACGGGCGGCGAGGAAGCGGCGTTGTTCGCCGCCGAACTTTGCCGTATGTATCTCAACTATTGCGCCGCGCACAGATTGCGCGTGGAGGAGCTGGACAGCAACGTTACGGAACTCGGCGGCGTGAAAGAAGCCGTGTACGGCGTAACGGGCGCGGGGGCGTACAAATTATTGAAATATGAAAGCGGCGTTCATCGCGTTCAACGCGTACCTGCTACCGAGACGCAGGGCAGAATTCATACTTCGGCGGCGACGGTTGCCGTGCTTCCCGAAGCGGAAGAAGTCGAGGTCGAAATTCAAGAAAAAGACATTCGCATCGATATTTTTCATTCGGGCGGCGCGGGCGGACAAAACGTCAATAAAGTGGCTTCCGCGGTGCGGATTACGCATTTTCCGACGGGGATCGTCGTCACTTGTCAGGACGAACGTTCGCAGTTGAAAAACAAGGAACGCGCCTTTAAGGTTTTGCGTTCGCGCGTGTACGATTTCTATAACGGGCAGAACGCCAAAGCGCGCGAGGACAGCCGTCGAAGCATGGTGGGAAGCGGCGATCGAAGCGAGCGTATCCGCACGTACAATTTTCCGCAAAGTCGCGTCACCGATCATCGCATCGGGCTTAGCCAATATAATCTCGAAGCGTTCATCGCCGGGGATATCGATAGCATGGTGCAGGCTCTTGCCATAGCCGATCGCGAGGCATTGCTCGTGTCTGCGCACGAAGAATGAAATAACGGAAGATTGCGCCGTTTCTTCGGAAACGGCGTTCTTTTGTGCTTTTTTTGGTCGATTGCGCAAATGTGCAATCGAAAAAACGGATTAAACCGAGGAAAAATTGCGTAAATTCGATTATTTTTCGAGAAAAAACGCAAAACGGCTTGCCAAAGGTTGCATTCTTCGTCGAAAAAGGGTACAATAGAGAGGCGAAAAAGAAACGGAGCATAACCAATGATAAACAGAATAGCAAAGAGAATGTCTACCATATCCCCGTCTTTGACTTTGGCGATTTCCGCGAAGGCAAAGGCGATGAAACAAGCCGGCGAAAGCGTGGTGTCTTTCAGCGTGGGAGAACCGGACTTTAACACCCCCTCGCATATCATCGAGGCGGCGAAAGCCGCTTTGGACGCGGGACAGACGAAATATACCCCCTCTTCGGGGTTGTTGCCCCTTCGGCAAGCGATTTGCGAAAAGCTCCTTCGGGACAACGGGCTTTCGTACGAGCCGTCGCAAATTATCGTGTCGAACGGCGCGAAACATTCGATTTTTAACGCTTGTTACGCCCTTTTGGACGAAGGCGACGAAGTAATCATTCCCGAGCCGTATTGGCTGACTTATCCCGAAGTCGTCAAAGTGTGCGGCGGCGTGCCGAAATATCTTTCCTGTAAAAAGGAGCATAAGTATAAGTTCACCGCCGAAGAGTTGCGCGCGGCAATCACGCCGAAAACCAAGCTGTTGATTTTTAATTCTCCCTCCAATCCGACGGGGGCGGTGTACAGCGAGGCGGAAATTCGCGCAATCGCGCAGGTGTGCGAAGAAAAGGAGATTTTCGTGCTTTCGGACGAGATTTACGAAAAGCTTTGTTATAACGGCGTTCGTCCGTTTTCTATCGCAAGCGTCAGCGAAAAAATGCAGGATTTGACGATCACCGTCAACGGCGTATCCAAAACCTACGCGATGACGGGGTGGCGTATCGGCTATCTTGCCGCGCCGAAAGACGTTGCGAAAACGATAGATTCTTTCCAAAGCCATGCAACGTCCAACGCTTGTTCCGTTTCGCAATGGGCGGCGATCGAAGCGTTGCGTGCGCCCGAAACGGAAATTCAGACGATGGTGCGGACGTTTGCCGCCCGTAGGGAGAAGTTGCTCCGCGGAATTGCGACGATCGACGGCGTGCGCGCTATCGAACCGGACGGCGCGTTTTACGTAATGCTCGTCGTCGGCGATTTATACGGAAAGAGCCATCAAGGCAAAACGATCACGAATTCGATCGAGTTTGCCGACGCGCTGTTGGAGGCAAAAAAGGTGGCGACCGTCCCCGGTATCTCTTTCGGCGCGGACGATTGTTTGCGTTTGTCCTATTCTTTAAGCGAAGCGGACATCGAAACGGGCATAGAGCGCATCAAGGCGTTCGTCGGCGAATTGCGTTGAATTTTTCTTGCGGAAAATCGTCGAAAAAAGTGCGTACGCACGAAAAAACCGAGGAAAATATAAAAAGTTTTGAAAAAAACGGAAAAATTTTCAAAAAAGTCTTGAAATTATCGGAGAAATCTGCTAAACTATATATGACCGAGAAAAAGGCGCGTAAAGCGAGGCTTGCGCTGACCTAAAAATCTCCGCTCGGTAAAGTACGAAAAAATCTGGGAGGATTTGATTATGATTAAAGTTATTTACGGCGCAAAGGGTACGGGTAAAACCAAGGCAATGATCGAGGCGGCGAACGCAGCCGTGCAGGTCGCGAAAGGGCACTTGATTTTTATCACCGACAGCAAGCGTTATATGTATGATTTGGAACGCGAAGTTCGTTTTATCGACGCCAGCGAATACGACATTGCAGGCGAAACCGCGCTTTGCGGATTTATTAAAGGCGTTATCGCGGGCAACCACGACAACGAATACGTATTTATCGACGGCATCGTTCGTATTGCGGGTAAGCCCGTGCAGGAAATGGCGGCGTTCTTCTATATGTTGGAAAAGGTAGCGAAGAACAGCGAAGTTACCGTCACCGTTTCCGTTTCGGCGGCAAAGGAAGAATTGCCCGATTTCGTCGTCAAATATTTGGAGGACTAACGGATAGGTAAAGCCGTGGCGAGTTTTTCTCGTTTCGGCGCATAAGGCAGAAGCAAACAACGCCGTTCGGGCTATCGACAAATAGCGTACCCGCGCGGCGTTTTTATTAGCGAGACACAGGAAAAATCTAAGGCAGGTGTATCAATATGTATTTTATCAGCACAAGAGGCGGAGAAAAAGTAACGGGTGCGGAAGCAATCGTGCGCGGACTTGCGGAAAACGGCGGTTTATACGTTCCCGAGAGCTTCCCGAAAATTACGCCTGAGGAGCTTGCGGCAATGGCGGAGCTTAGCTATCCCGAACGGGTGGCGTTCGTTCTCGGGAAATATCTCGGAGAAGAGCTCGGCGAAGCCTATCTTAAAGAAAGCTGCGAAAAGGCGTACGCTTCTTTTTCGGGCGACGATCCCGCGCCGCTTATCAAGATAGACGGGGAAACGGGCTTGTACGTGTTGGAATTGTTCCACGGACCGACTTGCGCCTTTAAGGATATGGCGCTTACCGTGTTGCCTTATTTGCTGTGTAAAAGTCGAACGTTGCTCGGCTTGAAAGAAGATATTCTCATTCTTGCGGCGACGAGCGGCGATACGGGCAAAGCGGCAATGGAAGGCTTCCGTGACGTCGCGGGGACGAAAGTAGCCGTATTCTATCCCGAAGAGGGCGTGGCGAAGATGCAACGATTGCAGATGAGTATTCAAGACGGCGACAACGTATTTGCGGCGGCGGTGCAAGGCAACTTCGACGACTGTCAGCGCGCCGTGAAAAACTTGTTCGCGTCCGAAGCTTTCAACAAGGCTTTGGCGGAGAAAAACGTACGGCTTTCCAGCGCGAATTCCATGAATTTCGGCAGACTCGCGCCGCAGATTGCCTATTATTTTTCGGCGTACGTCGATCTTTGTTCGTCGGGACAGATCGAACGCGGCGACGAGATCGATTTTGTCGTGCCCACGGGTAATTTCGGGGATATTTTGGCAGGTTGGTATGCGAAAAAGATGGGCTTGCCCGTGCGGCGGCTCGTTTGCGCGTCCAATAGAAATAAGGTGCTTTCCGACTTTTTTGCCAAAGGCATTTACGACGTGAAACGCAATTTCCACCGTACCATGTCCCCGTCTATGGATATTTTGGTTTCTTCCAATCTCGAACGGTTGCTCTTTGAAATCAGTGGCAGAAACGCGGAACTTACCGCCGCGCGTATGCGCGAACTTGCCGAGAAAAAAGAGTACGCGATTACGAGCGAGGAAAAAGCCGCGCTCGACGCGGAATTTTTCGCGGACTTCGCTTCGGAAGACGATATGATAGAGGCGATGTACGAAATTTTCGAGGAATACGGCTATGCGACGGATACGCATACGGGCGTTGCGCTTGCCGTGTATAGAAAGTATAAAGAAGCGAAAGAAAAGGCGGAAGAAACGGATTCCGTGCCGACCGTCGTGCTTTCCACAGCCAACCCTTACAAATTTCCGCAGGACGTATTGTACGCGCTTTCGGGCAACGACGTCAAGGACAGCTTTAAGGGTATGAAACGGCTGAATCTGTTGACGGCGATGAAACCGCCGAAACAGCTTTTGGACTTGCGCTATCGCCCCGTCCGTTTTAAGACGGTCGTCGCCAACGACTTGAAGAAGATGTCGGATTTGGTTTTGCGTTTCGTCGGCGGAGAAATCGTGCCCGTGCCGGATAAAAAGTAACGGAAATTTGTAAATCGGGTGATAAAACTCGTTATTTCCTGTGAAGAGTATTTGCGCACGCTTGCCTTTGCTTGTTTTTCGCGCAAGAATATGGTATAATCGGCAAGGAGAGAGAAGGGTATGTTTGGATACGTTCGTACGGATACGCCGTATTTATATATTAAGGACGATACGCTGTATCGCGGCGTGTATTGCGGCGTATGCAAAGGCATTGCCGAGGTTTGCGGACAAACGGCGCGCATGGGGCTTTCTTACGACGTTGCGTTTTTATCCGCCATTTTGCATAATATAGCAGGCGTGGACGTCGTTTTGGAAAAGCAGCATTGCCTAACGCATTGCGTGCGTAGCCGCATGATGGCGAACGTAGACGAGCTGACTCGTCGGCTCGGCGCGTTGAATACCGCGCTCGTATATTATAAGCTTACGGATGATATTGCCGACGGAGATAAGGGCAGAGGCAAACGCTTGTGGTTTCGCAAGGGGCTTGCGCGCGCAGAAAAAAAATACCCCGAAATCGTGCGTATCGTACGGGAGAATTTGGCGGAGCAAGCGAAAACGGAGCAAGCGAAAACGGATAGCTTGGATAGGGCGGCGGACGCTACGGCGCGCATTATGGCGGAATTTTCCGATTACGCTTTGGAAAAGGCGGCTACGCCGACTACCCGTCGGCTGTTCTACACCCTCGGAAAGTGGATATATCTCATCGACGCGTTGGACGATTACGATAAAGACAAGGCGAAAGGGGCGTACAACCCGTTCGTGCTTGCTTACGGGGCGGAAAGCCGTTGCGCGCTTTTGCACGGAGAACACGGCGACGAGGTGCGATACGTCTTTCACGCAATGTTTTTCGATATCCGAGAATGCCTTTCGGAAATCGATTTTCACTTTAACCGCGATTTGTCGGACAATATTCTTTTACGAGGACTGCCCATGGTGACGGAGCGTATTTTTTCGGGGTGTCGCGCGGACGGGCGATGTCCGAGGGATAAAAAACAAAAAAAAGAAAGACACTGAATAGGAAGAAAGCGCGGACGTCGTATCGCCTGCGCATAGAGAAAACAAACGAAAAATGAGCGAAAAACGCTGACAACAGGAGCTTACCATGAACGAGTATTACGAACTTCTCGGTTTAACCGAAACGGCTACGGACGAGGAAATCCTTGCCCGTTATAACGAATTACGCGAAAAGTACAAGGAGGAGCGTTGGTTGGACGGGGAAGCCGGCAACGAAGCGGCGCGTATGTTGACGAAGTTGGATACGGCTTATCGCGAGATCGTCGAATCGAGAAAGGAGCAAAATAAAAATACGGAGGGGGAGAACTCTTTCGAGCGCGTTTCGGAGCTGTTGAAACAGGATAAAATATCCGAAGCGCAAAGCTGCTTGGACGCCTTTAACGAACGTTCCGCCGAGTGGCATTATTTGCAAGCGGTGGTTTATTATAAGAAGAATTGGACGAACGACAGTAAAAAACAGTTGGAGATAGCCATGCAAATGGATCCCGACAATCGAAAATATCGCGAGGCGTACGGAAAACTGAACGCCAAAGACGATTATCAGAAAAAAGAAGCCTATCGTCAACAGAACGGAAATCCGTATGCGAACGATATGCCGGACGAACAGATGGGCGGCAGCGCGTGTTCCAATTGTCTTTCTTGTTGCTACACCTATCTTTGCGTGGATTGCTTGTTTAGTATTTGTTGCGGTTGCCGTTAAACGCAGGGGACAGGTATGCGATGAAGAAGATTTCCGCATATGAAATCGCGCTTTCCGCGCTCGCTTGCGCGTTGGCGACTATATGTCTGACTTTCGGCGTATATTCCGGCGTATTGTTATTCACCGGATACTTGGTGGCGTGTATCGCTTTAATGTTGCCGTTGGCAAAAGGTAGCTATGCGGGGTATGCTTTGGCATATCTCGCCGCTTGCGTTTTATCGCTTTTATTCAGTCCTGCGGGATTTTTCGATTTGTTGCCGTTTATTATGTTTTTCGGTTTGCACCCCGTCGTCAACGAGTTGCAACTGAAAATCAAAATCAATAAATGGCTTGCGTGCGCGTTGAAAGCGGCGTGGTTCGACGTAACCATGTACGTGATTTGGCGTTTCGTTTTCGCCATGACGACGACGTTCCCGTTCGTGGACGCGTATATTATACCGATTTTGGCAATCGGCGGCACGCTGTTTTTCGTCGTTTACGATTACATGATGTATAAATGGCGCGCGGTCGTTTGCGCTTTGGTGCGCCGAATTATGAGAAAATAAAGCGGAGGTATTTTATGGCAGAGAAAAACGACGTGCTTTGCGGCGTGGTCGACGGCGTCGGTTCAAACGGCGAGGGGATCGTACGCGTCGATGATATTACGTATTACATACCGGCTTGTTTTCCGCCTGAAAAAATACGCTTCAAGGTCTTAAAAATTATAGAAAAAAGCAAAGTCGGTTACGGAAAAATAGAAGAGATTATTACGCCTTCCGAGTTGCGCGTTACCCCGAAGTGTCCCGTCTACGAACGTTGCGGCGGTTGCTGTTTGCAACATCTCACTTATGCGGCGCAGCTCGCGTATAAGTCGGTTCTCGTGCGGAATGCCTTGCGAAAGATAGGCGGTATCGATAAATTCGTTTATCCTGCGATCAAAAGCGACTTGCCTTACGGCTATCGCAACAAATTGCAGCTTCCCGTCGGCGTCGATAAAAACGGCGAAAACGTTATCGGCTTTTATGCGGAACGCAGTCATCGTATCGTGCCGATTTCCGATTGTCCCATTCATCCCGCTTGGACAGGCAAACTGATCGCCGCAGTCAAACGGTATATGTCCGAATGCGCCGTGCGCGGTTACGACGAATACACGAAAACGGGGGAGTTGCGGCATATCGTCGCGCGCGAAGTGAGCGGAAAATTCATCGTTACGCTCGTTACGGCAAAACGGGAGTTGCCGAAACTTCCGTATTTGATAGGCTTGCTTTCCGAATGTTTTTCGGAGTTTTCGTTGTACTTGAATATTAATTCCGCCGAAACGAACGTGATTTTCGGTAAAGAATTTGTTTTGGCGCACGGAAGCGGTTTTATCGAAGGGGAGGAACAGGGGATTTTCTATCAGGCAGGTCCTGTCACCTTTTTGCAGGTAAACGACGGAGTTCGCGCAAAATTATATAAGGACGCGTTGCAGTCGGTGTGCGCCGACGGCGACGAAGTGGTCGTGGACGCTTATTCGGGCGGCGGCTTATTGACGGCAATGCTCGCAAAGAAAGCGAAGCGCGTTTACGGAATAGAGTTGGAAGAAGAGGCTTCTCGTTGCGCCGACGCGTTGAAAGCGCGAAACGGCTTAACGAATATGACGAATATTTGCGGTTACGTCGAGGAGAAGCTCCCTGCCGTGTTGGAAAAAGAAAAAGGCGAAAAGTTGCGCCTTATTCTCGATCCGCCGCGCGCAGGCATAGCGAGAAGCGTTTTGAAAGCTTTATTAGAGAGCGGCATCGAACGGTTGACGATTATCAGTTGCAATCCCGCGACGAATGCGCGCGATTTGGGTATTTTGACGGGACGACTGATAGAAAAGGACGGCGCGTTATTGAAAAATCCCGACTGCATAGGCATGTCCCCCGACGATTCTCCGACGGGGTATTATGCAATCGAACGCGTTCAGCCTTACGACATGTTTCCGCAGACCAAGCATGTCGAAACGTTGGTCACTTTGCAACGAAAATAACACAATATATTGTGTATTATGCCCTATAATCGAGAAAATTTGTCCACGCTTTTTGAAACGGCGTGGACATTTTTATGTTCTCCGTTGCCGCCTAAGGCGGCAACGGAGAACATAGGCGTAGCCTGCATTGTAAAATTTCGTTTCGGAACGATTTTAACGCCGAAGCGATTGTTTCCGCTTGCGGCGTTACGCAAAATGTTATAGATTTTCCCGAGGGAAACCCTTTACGCGATTGACAATCGTGTTTTTTTTTGTTACAATAGGAAAAACGCGTTAAGAGGGCTTTTATGAACGCTATCGGTTTCGACAATAAAAAATATCTCTCCTTACAATCGGAAAAAATTCAAGAGCGCATAGATTCGTTCGGGGACAAGCTCTATTTGGAGTTCGGCGGAAAATTGTTCGACGATTATCACGCCGCGCGCGTGTTGCCCGGTTTCGAACCGGACAGCAAGATCAAAATGTTGTTGAAATTGAAGTCGGTGGCGGAAATTCTCATCGTTATCAGCGCGAACGATATCGTAAAAAACAAATACAGAAGCGATCTCGGCATTACGTACGACGCGGACGTTTTGCGTCTTATCGACGTATTCAAATCCAAGGGCTTGTACGTGGGGAGCGTCGTCATGACCATGTACCAGCCTCAGCCTGCCGTAGACGGCTTCATCAAACGCTTGCAAAACCTCGGTATTCCCGTTTATAAGCATTACGCCATCGAGGGGTATCCCTCCGACGTGACGAAAATCGTCAGCGAGAACGGCTACGGGAAGAACGAGTACGTGCCGACGAAGCGGCGGCTTGTCGTCGTTACCGCGCCCGGACCCGGCAGCGGAAAAATGGCAACCTGCCTTTCGCAGCTTTATCATGAAAACTTGCGCGGCGTAAAAGCGGGCTATGCAAAATTTGAAACTTTTCCCGTTTGGAATTTGCCGCTTTCCCACCCCGTCAACATTGCGTACGAAGCGGCGACCGCCGATTTGAACGACG
>CAYWML010000031.1:0-17301 GCA_964459515.1 uncultured Clostridia bacterium
TGAATTTTCGTGCCTCTTTGACGGACGAGAATGTTTCCTGCGAGAACGGCTTGCCCGTCGCTACGCTTCGTGCCAAGACGTTTCGCTTCGCTGTCTCTACCGTTGTGGGAAGAACCGGTACCTTTTTTATGAGCGAATAAACTGATAAAAATCATCTTTATTTCTCCTTAATTTCTAATTTTTCTTTCCCGATCGTACGGGAAAACGCTGTTTGCCACAAGTTGCCCGTCAACCGATCAAAGTTCGATTTTTTCGACTTTAACTGCGGTGAAAGGCTGTCTGTGACCTTGCTTCTTACGTTCGTTCTTCTTGGATTTGTACTTGAAGACGATAATCTTCTTTGCCTTATCCTGTTTCACGACCGTAGCGGTAGCTTTCGCACTTGCAACCTCTGCGCCCGTTTTGATACCGTTTTCGTCTGCAACCATAAGCACTTTGAAAGACACGGATTCGCCTTCTGCCGCCGCAAGTTTTTCCACTCTCACAACGTCGCCTTCCGCTACCTTATACTGCTTGTTGCCGTTTTCGATAATCGCGTACATAAGTTTTTTTTACCTCCTCTTTCCAGTCTCGAAGAATTATCCAAGGCGCAGCGAAGAAAAAAATCGCTGACTTAAAAAGCCCGTTTCTATCGGCTCGACTATTACTATACCATATTTACGCAAACGACGTCAAGCGATTTTGCCTTAAAAAACGCAGATTTTTTCTTTTGCGCGTATGTTTTTTTACAAGCGGCGCAAACTGTTAAAGCAACGGCGCGCAACGAGGCATGCGGCGAAAGAATACCTTATGCGATCTTCAGCCGAATAGTCCGCGCCGAAACCTTAACAAGGAGAACGAATATGGAAAATACGCAACGCAAACAAACGGAGGAAGCCCTCGCGGAAGTTTATCGGAACGCACAGCTTGCCCTCACTTCGATCGCAGACATTTTGCCGGGCGTGGAGGACGCCGAAGCCATGCGCGCATTGCACGAACAGCACGAAGCGTACGAGCAATTTTCTGCCAAAGCGGCGGTGTTGGCGCGCGACAAGGGCTTAGAGCTGAAAGAACCGAACTTATTGAAAAAAGCAATGATGTGGGGTTCGATAAAGATGAATACGTTGACGGACAACTCGCGCGCGCATATAGCGGAAATGATGGTACAAGGCACGGTGATGGGAATAACGGCGTTGCGAACGACCGCAGGAGAATTGTCCTCGTCGGGCGACGAAGCCGTTATTGCCTTGGTGGAGGAAATGATCGAAGCGGAAGAGCGTTTCGAAGAACAATGGAAAGCGTTTTTATAATAGAGCCGTCGCCAAGCGCGCGAAAAGCGGCAGTGCGTTTTGATATGCACCGCCGCTTTTTTTATTTCAACACATACATGGTATTGTCATTTTATGAAATATCGTGTCCATCAATACAGTAGTTGCGCGTTGTCGGGGAGCTGTAAAACTTGCGCCGTTTCTCCGCGCACTTCAAAATACTCTTCCTTATACGTCCTATGCGGAATAAAATAAATTCTGTTTTTCACCCAGCGCGTGCGAAGCTCCACGGAAAACAAGCCTTCGGTGAGAATTTTTTTCATGACCATGTCGTTTAATTCCACGATCACCGAGGTATAGCCTTCCGCAAAACAATCGAGTATGGCGGAACGAATTCGCGTAACGACGAAAATATCCGCAGGAACATAGCCGATTCCGTTGCAACACGGGCAAGGCTTGACAAGATAAGATTGCGCTTCGTCCCCCACGCGCTTGCGCGTGAATTGGGTAAGGCAAAGCTCGCTCATCGGTAAAACGTTGGTTTTCGTACTGTCGTAGGAGAGGTACTCTTTCAAAGTTTCCGTGACGGCTTCTCGGTGGGCAGGCTCTGCCATGTTGACAAAATCCACGACGACGATGCCGCCGATGTTACGAAGGCGCACCTGCCGCGCGATCTCGCGCGCCGCCTCTAAATTGGTGGCGAACGCCGTTTCTTCCAAGTTGCGATTGCCGACGAATTTCCCCGTATTCACGTCCACGACCGTCATCGCCTCGGTATGCTCCACTACGATCGAGCCGCCGTTTTCGAGCGGCACGGTAGGCACAGCCGTGGCGTAGACAAGGGGCGTTATACCGTATTCCGTCAATATTGCTCGTGCGCCCGTGTACCATTGCAGTTTCTTTTCGGGAATATCGCGGCTCATGCGGAGCAAGCGCAACAGCTGCTCGTACAAGTCTTTATCGCCGACGTGAATGGCGGCGAGATTCTCCGCGTTGCTATCGCGCAAGACGCGGTTCGGCAAATCCTCGTCCTCGTACAACAGACTGCCGACGGGGGCGCGTTTTGCCTCGTACAGCGTTTCGCCGTACAACAATCGAAGATATTCCGCTTCGCGCACGATCTGTTTCCGCGTGGAAAGCGGCGCTTGCGTGCGCACGACGAAGCCCTCGCCGCTCGTATGGCAGAGTTTTTCCGCCAACGCCAACAGCCGTTCGCGTTCGGCTTCGTCCGTGATTTTTCGGGAAATGCCGAGAAAGGAAGTGTTGGGAAGATAAATCAAGCGTTTTCCGACGAACGCAAGGTGCGCGGAAACTTTCGCTCTTTTCGTGCCGCGCGCATCTTGCACGACCTGCACGACGACTTCCTCGCCAACTTTCAAGGGCGGCTTTTTCGGACTCGTCGAAACCATGGTGCCGTCATATTTAGAATAGCGCGAAAATTCGTCCTCGAACGGAAGATAGCAATTTTTTGCCAAACCGCAATCAACGAAAGCGGCGTTCATGCCCGTGACGACGTTGACAACCACGCCTTTGTAAATATTCCCGACGTAATTTTCCCGCGGTTCGTTTTCGCTATAAAACGTAGCCAATCTGCCGTCTTCCACCAAGGCGGCGAATTGTCTGCCGCAATAGCGATCGAGAAACCATTCTTGTTTGCAATTTTTTTTCATGAAAAGTCGAATAAAGAAGCTCCCGTTTTGTACGCGCGCATGCCGTACCCTAAGGGCGCGTCAACAAAAAGTATAGCATACGAAAAAAAATTTAGCAACGATTTTTTTAGAAAAAACAAAAAAAATATCTTTCCGAACAGATTTTTTTACAAAAAACGACGTTTTTAGCGACATCGAAGCGTTTCACAAAATAAAATCACACAATACACGCTATGTTCCACCCCTCCGCCATCGGCGGAGGGGTGGAACATAAAGATTATCGCACGGTATGCTCCTCGCAGACTGCTCTATCGCGCGGTTTTCCTCTTCTATAAAGCTCCCCCAAGCTTTCGTAAGGATTTTCGGCGCGAAGAAACAGATCGGACAACTCGTTTTGCGTCAAACGAAACAGATAATTTTCCGCTTCGTCGTAAACTTCGAGCACGAGATAGCCTTCGCGCGATAAAAAGCGCAACGCGTTTTTCACGGGGCAGTTTTCCTTAATCGCCACGTGCCGAATTTCCGCGCCGCGTTTTAGGGGATCGCGCCTAAAAAAACGCACTTTCTCGTAAACCGCGCGTTCCTCGCGATTGCCGAACGCGCCGACGAACAAAAACACGCCAAACGGCAACAGCGAGAAATTCGCCTGTCGAAGCAAACAACCGCCGAGAAAAATCGCCAAAATACCGCTTGCAATCGCGCAAGTAAGCGCGCGACAAATCTTATCCGCTTTACGAATCGCGACGTCCTCGCGCGGCTGTTCGCGCAAAAACATGCGACAAAGCCCGTCGTGCAAAATCCTGCCGCCGTCCAAGGGGTAGGCAGGCAACAAATTGATGGCGGCTATCGTCAGCGAAGCATACACGGCTGTATCCGTGAATGCATACATGGTAGGCTCTATCCACCAAATCGCGATAAAAAACAACGCCGTGCAAAGATTGCATAACGGACCGCACGCCGCCACAAACAGCGCGTCCTTAAAAGTAATATCGCGCAGATCCCCGTCGATAATCGCGCCGAAAGGCATCAACACGATACGATTCAAGCGATAGCCGAGCCGAGCCGCCGCAAACGCATGCGCGCATTCGTGTTGCACGGCGACAACCGCGCTCGTCAAAAAAAGAAAAAGCCGCCCGCGAAGGGCGTACCACGCTCCGACAAGCAAGAATAGCGGATGCACCCGAAAGTATCGCCGCTTCGAGGCGTGGTTAGAATCGGCGCGCGTTCGGCGGCAGTCATCGCGCTGCCGCCGTTTCGCGCGTATACGGCTCTTTTTCACGCTTTACGATTGCGACGAGGCGGAAACCCATGCAAGGCAATTTTCTTCCGTCAGACACAAGCAACTGAGCAGCGCGCCCTCGGAATACATCGTCACCTGCACTTCTTTCTCGCCCTCGCTATACCCGACGGGCACGTTCGCCTTGACAACGTCCCCTGCGGCGTAATACACGTAATCCAACCCGTTGATCACCCCCGTAAAGGAATCGGAATGGGCGATCTTTACGCTATACGTCCCGTCGTTCGCCTTCGTCACTTCCGCCACCGTGCCGTCCGCCGCAGGATATACGCAACACACCGCCTTAAAAGACAAGATTCCCGTCGGCGAAAGCGTAAGCTCTGTTTCGGAAAGCTCCGATACGACGGACGTCAGCGTGAAATCGGTGTACTTTCTCGCGTCGGTCGTCGCCGTTTGTTCGTACGAGCCGATCGTACGGAAAAAAGTGTTTATCGCGCTGTTCGGATGGAAAACGTTCGTCAAAAATATACCGCCGCAGAGGACGCACGCCGCCGCAAGTTCCACGCCGAGCACGCGACGGACGATTTTCTCGTTTCCTCGCTTCGCCGCATACCTGCCCCATATTTTTTCTCCGTTGGCTTGATTTTTATCCGCGCGCTCTCGAAAGCGTTCGTCGGCTTCCTCTTCCGAATACAGCGGCAACGTGTCGATACGGTCGGCAATCGGTTCGAGGCGCAAACAACCGCCGTGTTGTTCTTTCTCCACACACCCTTCGTCGACATTTTCCGCAAAGTCGTTTGCGACAAAAGTTTCCTCCGACGGGCGATCTTCCTCCATGCGGTCGTTCACCCGCGCGATTACGGAAGCCTTCAAGGGGGCGTTCTCCGCGACGGCGTTCGTCTTAGGTTTACGCGCGTTTTTACGCACGACGTTGACGGTGGAAACGGGGATTTCCAACATTTCGGCATATTCGATCTCTTCGTTCATACAATATCTCCTTAACCTGCTTTTTTACTCTGCTTTATTCTATGCAGGTCAAGCAGCCGTTAGAACTAAAAAAGAAGCCTTTATTGCGGCTTCTTTTCCCCGTGACAATATTCGTAGTACCAACAGCGATACGGTTTTTCGCATTGCGCGCCGACTTCGATTCGCGGTTGCTCGCAATCCTTGCGTTTCAGCTTTCCCAACGCAAAAATACGTTGGCTCGCCAAACGCTCGGTTTCGCGCGCGGCGTCGGTCACGTCTACGATCTTATAGCAAAAATCGTCGTGCCCGACGAAAACGACGGGCAAATGCCGCTCCGCCTCCGAAATCTTTACCCCCTCGGGCAAGTCGTCGCCGCGGAGGATAAGCTCCGACGAGCGAAGCTGTACGCCGCACCTGTGGAGCAACAATCGTTGAAAGCCGAGGTCGGCGATAAACTCTCGTCGCACCGTATAGCTGTTTTTCACTTCGTACAAAGCGTAACCGTTCCCTTCGCGCCGTAAAATATCGGCGGCACAAAAGTTGCCGTACCAAGAAAACGCCGCCTCGCAAATGACGGGCGCGCCTTCTTCCAAAAGCCTTTGCGTGCGTTGGATCATGGCGGCATAATTCAGCCTGCCGTCTTCGCGAAGCACGGTCGTTTCGACGAAGTCGCCGAAGATCCCCATTGCGGCGTCGCCGAAGGTATTGCCGGCGTCGAGCTTTGCCTGCACTTCGGGCGGAATGATTTTTTGTTCGGGAGCGTGCGCGTCCAGCCAAAGCATTTTCTCGCATTGCAAACCGCGCACGAAATCGGTTTTAGAAATCGGCATAACTTTACTCCTCCCGCCTTTATTGTAGCAGACGGAGCAACATTTGTCAAGCGTGTACGCGCGGCGTTATTCCGCAGTCGCGGAAAGATTTTCGGGCTTGTTTTGCAGAGAATACAGCTCGAATTCGTCGTCGATGTCGAAATCTTCGCCTGCATCGAACGCGGCAAGCTTGGAAACGGAGACTTCGTAAGCGGTCATGACGCGCGTTTCCGTATCGGAAATCTTCTTCTGATATTCGCGGCTTTGAATACGCCCCGAAATGGCAATCTTATCGCCGACGTTGAGATTTTTCACGAAACGCGCGTTTCTGCCCCACGCGATACAGGGGATATAATCGGACTTGTTATAGGCGCGATTGACGGCGACGAGCAAATCGGCGATTTCCCGATTGAAAGGCGTGGTGCGATAGATCGGCGGTTTGCAAATGTAGCCGCTTAAAAGAATACTGTTGGGGTTGCGGTCGGGAAGCTCGTCGAGGAGCTCCCTAACGAACACGGTAAGCATTAAGCGCGATTTCTCGTTTTCGATCTTGTTGTAGCTGCGGAATTGTCCCAAAGCGCAAATCGTTTTGCCTTTCGCCAGCATACCGTCCCGAATCAAGCGTTCGGAAAGGGTGACGGGGAGAATATCCGCCTGCCCCGAAAGACGCAAAACGCGCACGTAAAACTCGTAGAAGCCCTCGCCGTAGACTTCGTGCGAAAACACGGCATCGCTGACGATCTCCCCCATAACGCATACTTTGTTGTTTTTTTCCGTTACGTAGTTCATATATGTTTTACCTCCGATGTGTTTTTATACTTTCTGTTGCGTTCGTCGGCGTCCGCCGTAAAAGACGCGTCGCCCTCTTGCCTTATGCGTTGCGATGCTGTCTGCCGTTCGCATCGATGTAATAATTTTCTTTGTAAATAAGTTCGGAAATCGGCACGAACGTATACCCTCTGTTTTGTAGCGTGGAAAATAGCATCGGCAACGCCTCCGCCGTGTGCATACCGTTGTTGTGGCAAAGAATGATAGAGCCGTTTTTCGCGCCGTTGATTACGCGAAGCGCGATCTCTCGTCCCGAAAGATTTTTCCAATCCAACGTATCGACGTCCCACTGAATCGCGTACAAGCCCATATCCCTGCAAGTGTCGATCAGCAAATTGTCGTAATCCCCGTACGGCGGACGAAACAACGTCACGGGCTTTCCCGTCAGGCTTTCTATCGCCTTGCTCGACGTCGTAAGCTCATCGCGAATTTCCGCTTCCGTTTGCTTGCTCATATACGAATGGGTGCGGCTGTGCGTACCGATTTCGTGCCCTGCCGCAACGATCTTTTTCACGTATTCGGGATAGCGTTTCACCCAAAATTCCACGGCGAAAAAAGTGCAACGCACACCGTTTCGTTGCATTAAATCCAGCAACTCGTCCGTATGTTCCACACCCCACGCACAATCGAAACTGATGGCGACTTTCTTTTCCGACGTCTCCACGGAATAGATCGGCAAAGAACGCGTTGAATTCACACCTGCCCCCTTCGTTTCTACCGTTTTCCGTTTTATACCGACGCAATAAACGCATGTGGCGAGCATGGCGGAGACCGCCGCGAGCACGACGGAAAAAATCGCGATTGAAAACGGTTTTCGTTTGCCTGTTCGTATCCGCATACGACGTTGTACCTCCATAATAGCAAATATCTTTCCGCGAAATTTCAAAAATGCCGCAAAAAAACGACGGACTTTGTCGAAACCGCCGACGAACCGTACCGAAGCGACGGCTTTCGGCGTTTCATGCGGCTTCGCTTCGCGGAAACAACTTACTATATGCGGCAAGCGGCGGCATTTATGCCGAAAACCGCGGAAAATCCTCGAAAAACGGTTTACTTTTTTTTGCAAAGCGTGTATAATATAATACTACACGGAAAATACGGGCAACGGAGGCAATTATGCGGATTTGGGCAAAACTCATTACGGACGGGCACATTCGGAAACAATTCGTGTACGAAAACCCCGAAAAGCTTACCTATTCGCACTTTTTCGACTATCTGACGGATATTTGTCACGAGTTGGATATCCCCACCCCCGTATTGACGAAAACGCATATTTTTAATTTCGCCAAATTCAACCACGTAAAATTCCCCGCACGGGATTTCGTGGAAAGCCTCGGCTACGACCAGCTTTTTTTGGAATATTTACATTAAACGAAGAGAAAAAGGAGAAAAAAAAATGACTACGCTCGAACGGGATATTTTGAACATACTCACCGAGGACGCGCGCATTCCCGCAAAAAAAATCGCGGCAATGCTTTCCGAGGACGAAACGACGATTCGCACCGCAATCGCGGCGATGGAAAACAGCGGCTTACTCGTGAAATACACGGCGATCGTCAACAGCGAAAAGGCAGACGACGCGCTCGTGGAAGCGCTGATCGAAGTCAAGGTAACGCCGAAAAAGAAAGAGGGCTTCGACGGGATCGCCAAGCAGATAGCGGCTTTCCCCGAAGTGAAAGCGGTATACCTGATGAGCGGCGCGTACGACCTTGCCGTTTTTCTCGAAGATAAAACGTTGCAACAAGTTTCTCGCTTCGTTTCCGAACGCATTTCCACTTTCGACGGCGTTTTAAGCACGGCAACGCATTTCCTTTTGAAGAAATACAAAATCGAAGGCGCGTTGACGGAAAAAGCGGACAGCGATCCGCGCCTTTCGGTGCAGGCGTAAACCTCGCGTACGGTGACGTTATGAGAGAGTTTGTCAACAAAAAAACCAAGCTTTTACAGCCGAGCGGCATTCGAAAATTCTTCGACATCGTAACGGTGACGGAGGGCGCGATCTCCCTCGGCGTGGGAGAACCGGACTTCGTTACGCCGTGGCGCGTGCGCTCGGCGGCGATTACTTCTTTGCAACGCGGTTGTACGCAATACACGGGCAACCGCGGTCTACCCGCGCTGTTGCAACTGATCGCGCGTTACTTGCGCGAACGTTTCGGCTTGGAATACGATCCGAAACATATCCTCGTGACGGTGGGCGGCAGCGAAGCCATCGACCTCGCCCTGCGCGCCTGCGTGGAGCGCGGAGACGAGATACTCATTCCCGATCCCGCCTACGTTTCCTACGCGCCGCTCGTAAGCATGGCAGACGGCGTTCCCGTGCAAGTGGAGTGCCGCGAAGAAGATAATTTCGTGCTTACGCCCGAACTTTTGGAAAAGGCAATCACCGAGAAAACGAAAGCGATTATTCTCACGTACCCCAACAACCCCACGGGCGCGATCATGACGGAAGCGCAATTGCAAAAAATCGCCGAAGTCGTTATTCGGCGCGACCTGCTCGTCATCACCGACGAGATCTACGCGGAGCTCACATACGGCAAAAAGCACGCGTCGATTGCCGCGCTCCCCGGCATGAAAGAACGAACGGTATACGTCAGCGGCTTTTCCAAAGCGTTCGCCATGACGGGTTGGCGGCTCGGCTATGTTTGCGCGCCGCCCGAAATCGACGAGGCAATGTTCAAAATTCATCAATACGGCATCATGTGCGCCCCCGTCATGTCGCAGTATGCGGCGATAGAAGCCCTGAAAGACGGTTTATCCGACAACTTTGCGACGGTGGAAGAAATGCGCGATTCGTACGACAAACGGCGGAAATTCGTTTTACATTCCCTGCAAGAAATCGGATTGCCTTGTTTCGAACCGCAGGGTGCGTTTTACGCGTTCCCCTCCGTACGCAAAACGGGCATGAACGCCGAAACTTTTGCAAACGGCTTATTGAAAGAGGAGAAAGTTGCCGTCGTCCCCGGGGACGCGTTCGGCTCGTTCGGCGCGCACAACGTGCGCATTTCCTACGCCACGGCAATGACTTCGCTTTCCGAAGCGTTCGACCGCATGTCGGCGTTTCTTTCAAAGCATTAAAAAACGGGGATTTAACCCAAAAAACAATTTCGCGGCGGCACGTTCGTGCCGCCGCGTTTTTTGTGCTCGTCGCATACACGGTATCCCCGTTTCCCACATTCGTCGTCTTTAAGCTTTCGTGCGAACGCGATTTTGCCTTCTTGTCGCCAAAAAATTTTTCTCTTTTTTTGCAAAAAAACGCTTGACAAGCAATACTATGCAATGTATAATATTATGCAAAAGGAGGTGTTCCGTTGGACGCACAGCTCAAAAAAGGTCTTTTGGAAATTTGCGTATTAAAATCTATCGAAAAAGAAGAATCGTACGGGTACAAGATCATTTCTGACCTCGCGCCGCATATTTCCATTTCCGAATCCACGCTTTATCCGATTTTGCAACGCTTGTCCGTCGGCGGTTACGTCACCGTGCGCACGGCGGAGCACAACGGCCGATTACGCAAATATTTCAAAATCACGAACGAAGGACGAAAAAAAATACTCGATTTCATCGATACGATAGCGGAATTTGAAAAAATCGCTCGATTTATTACGGGAGGTTGATTATGAACTATAAAACATGGGAAAGGCAACTGAAAAAAGCACTGCACGGCTTGCCGAAAGCAGAAAAAACTTCGGCAACGGAGTACTATCGGGAGCTATACGGCGATAAGCTGGAAGCTGGCGTTTCCGAAGCGGAAATTCTGCAAGAATTCGGCTCGCCGACAAACTGCGCGGCGCGCATTTTAGAAGCCGCCGAATCATCGCCGCAAAGCGACGAAAAGCAAAACAAAGCGGCTTGCAAGTCCACGGGAGTTTCCGCTTTCTATATTGTCGGCATGGCGTTTTTAAGCCTGACGATTATTATTCCTCTCGGTGCGGCAGCGTTCTCCGTGCTTTGCGCGTTCGGCGCGGCTACACTCGGTTGCGGCGTCGGCGCGCTTGGCGGCATAATCTACGTCTTCGTTGCCCCCTTTCTCGGCGACGGCGTCGCAATGGCGTTCGTCAACATCGGCGCAGGTTTCGCAATTTGCGGCGCGGGAATTTTGTTGGCTTTATTTTTCGGCTTTCTCACAAAATACGCCGCAATCGGAACTTGGAAATTTCTGAAATTTATTTATAAGAGGTGATAACATGAAAAAAACATTCGGCATTCTCGGGCTCGTCGCCGCAGGGTGTATACTGATCGGCGCAATCGTATTTTGTATCGGTATGAGTTGTATCGGTTGGGACTTCAAAAAGCTTTCCAAAACAGCGAAAGAGCTTCGTTTCGAGGAAAACGCAGAGAATACCCTCCTCAACGTTTCCATCGATTATCAAAACGCCGACGTAGTCGTTGCCGCAAGCGACAGCGACAGTTTATCGATCGTATATCCGCAATTGCAAAACGCCAAAGGGAAAAACTTGACCGAAGTAACCGTGACGGAAACGGACGAAAAAATCGAAATCGTCGAACACATGAAATGGAGTTGGGGAATCGGCTGGACTTCCGCCAAACCGACGGTAACCGTCTACCTCCCGAAAGAACGCGCCTATAACTTACGCTTGCTGACGGATAACGGCGATATTCGTTGCGAAACGGAGCTCTCCGCTTCTTCCGCGACATTGAAAACGGACAACGGGAAAATCTCCGTCGCCGATTTAAGTTGCACGGGCGACCTCACCGTCGAAACCGACAACGGAAAAATTTCTTGCGCGAACGCAAGCATTGGAGGCAAAGCTTCGTTTTTCACCGACAACGGGAGCATTTCCGTACGCGCTTTCAACGGCACGGGCGCACTCACCGCAGAAACGAAAAACGGGAAAATCATCATGGAGGGCGATATTGCCGCTTCGGCTATAACCGTCAAAACCGACAACGGCGAAATCCGTTCAAGCGGCACGATTACCACTCAAAACGCCGTTTTGAAAACCGCCAACGGCGACGTCACCGCCACGTTTAGCGGCAAACAAGCGGACTATACCGCGCAGATAAAAACGAGCAACGGGGAAGCGAACATCGGCAATTTTGACGGCGGCGAAAAGCGTTTGGAAGTCAAAACGAGCACGGGCGACATCCGCATATTTTTCACGGAACAATACACCGCCGTCGGGCAATCCTAAATTTATGAAGCAGGAAGCGACGATAAAATGACACATAAAATGAAGCTTTGGAATAGCGCATTCCTTACCGTTAAAAACAAAACAAAAACAATTGAAATGCGCTTGTACGACGAAAAGCGTTCGATGATTTCAATCGGTGATATTATTGAATTTACGAACACCAAAACCGGCGAAATAATAGCATGCACCGTTCTCAATTTGTATAGATATAAGGATTTTCGCGAATTATACAAACATCACGATAAGATTTCAATCGGATACAGCGAAAACGAAACGGCAAATCCCGACGATATGCTCGCGTATTATAACGCTGAAAGCATTGAAAAATACGGCGTTCTCGGCATTGAAATTACCGTTCAATCCCCCCACTCTCTTGCGTAAAGGAAAGCGGCATGTACGCAACGAACGCTTTTTAAGAACGCGACGGCAAACGGCGACGGGCAAAAAACGTAAAGCGGCGATTGCCGCTTTAACACTTAAACAATTTAATCCGACCGAAAGGAAATACGCAATATTGTTTTAAGGCACGCCGATTGCGGCGTGCCTTAAAACAATAAATCATTTTTTTACAAACAATCCGACCAAACGGAAATGCGCGATTTTGCTTCCGTCCATTTTTTGCCGCAGGACTGATAATCCGTCAATAAAAGCTCCGTTCCGTCTTCCAAATCGAGCTTAAACCGCAACAGTTCTCCCTCTTGCGGCGGCAACGTCGTATACGTCGGATGCTCCCCGACCGCAACGGGCAGCTCCAAATCTCTATCCGATTTCTGCTCGTCAGCGGCAAGCGTCAACGCGCCGTACGTAAACGCTATCTTGCCGTTGCGTTTATGCGTTTTCAACCGCGTTTCCGTCACGATATCAATGCGTTCTCCTGCCGAAAAATCCCGTTCCAAAGCGAAAAATTCTTCCGCGACCGCCACGCCGTTCACCGTCATGGTTTCGCACCAATTCGGCTTGCGGATACGCAAACGCAACGAACAAGCCCGTTCCACGACGATTGTCGTTTTCTCGTTCGTCGAATATCCGCCCTCGAAGCAAAGCTTAACCGCCTCCCCGTCGTCGCCTTGCACCTGCGCGACTCCGTCGAAGAGAAAATTCACGTAAACGACTCCCTCCGTTTGCACGACCGCCGTCAAAGGAAACAAAGCGACGCCGCAAGCGCCTATGGCGATACAGCAACCGCAATAGCCGCCCGTCGCAAAAGCGTTATAGCCGCCGATCCCCCTGCCGCGCGTATTTTTGCACAACGGACTGTAACTGTCGAACGCCATTCCCTCTACCCAAGAATTCGTTTCCATGCAGAACTGTTTGTTCATCTCCGTATTCAAGCTGCCGTATAACGCATTGTAGGCGGAAATTTCCATACGCTCCAAATATTTAGCCGCTTTCGTCAAATCGAACAGCCGCCTTTGCAAGCGCATCCATGTAACGGTGACGCAAGTTTCCTGCATAATATTTTCGCTGTATTCCGTCTGCGTGGTTGCCGAATGATCGAACAGCTCGTGCAAGCACCCTGCGCAACCGATAATCGTAATATCCGATTCTGCCACCGCCTCCACGAATTTCGACG
Source organism: uncultured Clostridia bacterium (assembly GCA_964459515.1). Classification (GTDB taxonomy): domain Bacteria; phylum Bacillota; class Clostridia; order Christensenellales; family Borkfalkiaceae; genus Scatosoma. Next base: position 13,463 of record CAYWML010000031.1, read on the forward strand.
CCGCGAGAAAGTATTTCTCCTCTTTCGTCACTTCGTAGTACGCCAAGAGCCCTTCGTAAAACGACATCATTTCGTACGCTTTCGTGACGGGATATTGATAAGGACAAAGTTTCCCTTCCAAAGCCAGCTCGATCAAGTTGCAATCCGCCGAGCCGCCCGTAGAAAGGATATACCGCGCAAATTGCAAATACGCTTCGTCGCCCGTTTTTTTATACAACTCCACGGTCGGCTCTAAAATCGTGCACGAATTGACGCACCCCCACCAAGACGAAGTCTCGGTAATCGCTTTTTGATTCGGCGCAGAGCCGATAAGCGCGACGATATAATCCAAATGCTTTTTGCAAGCCGTCAAAACGCGCGTACGCAAAGCTTCGTCCTTACAAATTTCATAGTAATAGAGCAACCCGACGAGCACGTATTTTCTGCACCAAATATCCCAGCCGCTAAACTCCGCCGAGACGTCGTAAGTGGAAAATCTGCCGTATTCGTCCTGCCTTGCCAACAAGTCCGAAACCGTTTCCGTCAAAATACCGTACAGTTCTTCGTCGCGCGTGTAGGCATAAATCATCACCGCGCCGCGCATTTGCTTTCCGAAGTACTCGCCGCGCCAACGCGTGTTTTCCGTGTCCTCATGCGTCGTAAATACCTCGGTAAACCGTTTCCAAAGCGCACGATCTTTCAATTGATTTTTTAAGACGAAACGCACCGCTTTGTCCATTATGCCGTTATCTCGAACGGCGTTTTGCAAAAGTCCTTGTACATGTTCTTGCATTTTTTTCTTCTCCTATAATCCGATTATGCGTAGCCGTAAAACGGCGTTTTTTACGTTCGCTCGGATAGCTCCGCCAGCGTAATGCCGTCCAAATACTCGTTGACGACGGCGTTTAATCCCTGCCATACGCGTACGGTTTTGCACGCCGTGCGTTTTTCGCACGCCGTTGCCCCCTCTTTCAAACAAGCCACCGACGACAAAGAGCCTTCCGTCAACCGCAAAATTTCGCCTACCGTGTATTCCGTCGGGCTTCTATTCAATTTATAGCCGCCGCCTTTGCCGCGAACGCCGCGCACCAAACCGCCGCGCGCGAGCGCGCTCATTATCCCCTCCAAATATTTTTCCGATATTCCCTGCCGCAAGGCAATCTCGTCCAAGCGAATATATTTATCGGTTGCGTTTTCCGCAAGATCGAGCATTACGCGCAACGCATAGCGGCCTCTCGTCGAAATCATGGGCTTCCCCTCCCTTTTTTATAGTATAACAATATTTTTCGGAAAAATCAAGCAAAACACCCGTAAAACTTATTGACACGATAGAGTTTTCGTGCTATAATCATATAAACCTACCGAATTGGTATGTTTTACAAAAAAAGGCGACTACGTACGCCGCCGAAAACAGGAGCATGGCAATCATGGAAAATTACAAATTCGAAACGTTACAGCTTCACGCAGGGCAGGAAACGCCCGACGTCGCAACGGGCGCGCGCGCCGTACCCATTTACGCAACGACTTCCTACGTGTTTCGAGACAGCGCGCAAGCCGCGGCGCGCTTCGCGCTTTCCGACGAAGGCAATATCTACGGACGAATCACCAACGGCACGCAAGAAGCGTTCGAGAAACGCATGGCGGCGTTGGAAGGCGGCGCAGGAGCGTTGGCACTCGCTTCGGGGGCGGCAGCGATCGCTTATACGATACAGGCTTTGGCGCAAAACGGCGGACACGTCGTCGCGCAAAAAACGATTTACGGCGGCAGTTACAATTTATTGGCGCATACGCTCCCTGCTCTCGGCATTACGACAACTTTCGTCGATATTCACGACTTGGAGGAAACCGAGCGCGCCATTCGCCCGAACACGCGCGCGATCTACATCGAAACGCTCGGCAATCCCAACAGCGATATTCCCGACGCGGACGCTTTGGCGGCATTGGCGCATAAACACGGTTTGCCACTCGTCGCCGACAACACCTTCGGCACGCCCTACCTCTTTCGCCCGATCGATCACGGCATAGACGTCGTCGTGCATTCGGCGACGAAATTTATCGGCGGTCACGGCACGACGCTCGGCGGCGTAATCGTGGATTCGGGAAAATTCGATTGGACGAAGTCGGGAAACTATCCGCAGTTTTCCGCGCCGAACCCCAGTTATCACGGCGTAGCGTTTACGCAAGCGGCAGGCGCGACGGCGTTCGTCGCTTACGTGCGCGCCGTACTTTTGCGCGATATGGGCGCGGCAATTTCGCCCTTCGCCGCCTTTCTGCTGTTGCAGGGAACGGAAACGCTTTCTTTGCGGTTGGAACGGCACGCCCAAAACACGAAACGAGTTGTCGAATTTTTGCAAGCGCACCCGATGGTGGAACGCGTAAATCACCCGTCTTTATCCGCTCATCCCGACCATGCCCTCTACAAAAAGTATTTCCCGAACGGCGGCGCATCGATCTTCACCTTCGAAATCAAAGGCGGACGGCGCGAAGCGCACGCCTTTATAGACGGTTTGCGGTTATTCTCCCTGCTTGCCAATATTGCCGACGTAAAAAGTCTCGTTATTCACCCTGCCACCACTACGCATAGCCAGCTTTCGGAAAAAGAACTCGCCGAACAAGGCATTCGGCAAAACACGATCCGCCTTTCGATCGGTACGGAGCATATAGACGATATTCTCGCCGATTTAGAACGCGGTTTTCGCGCCGTAAAAAATATAGCGAATATACAAAACATATAATACAGGTATGCGATGAATGCAATTTTCAAAAACGGAGTGCAATATGATATACTTAGATAACGCCGCCACGACCAAAACGAGCAAGGCGGCAATACGAGCCATACTACCGTACATGGAAGAAATTTACGGTAACCCGTCGAGCCTGCACGGCGCAGGGCAAAAAGCAGCCGAAGCTTTAAGCGAAGCGCGAAAACGCATTGCCGTGCGTTTAGGCTGCGACGAAAAAGAGATCTATTTTACGTCGGGCGGCAGCGAAGCGGATAATCAAGCGATATTTTCCGCCGCGGCGGCAGGCGCGCACAAAGACAAAAAACATATCGTCACGACAGCGTTCGAGCATCACGCCGTTTTACACGCTTTGGACGTTTTGCGTACGCAAGGTTTTGAGGTTACATACTTGGATGTGCACGAAAACGGTCGTATCACAGCAGAAGAAGCAGCGGCGGCACTTCGCCCCGACACCTGCCTCGTCACCGTTATGTACGCAAACAACGAGATCGGAACGATACAGCCGATCGCCGAAATCGGCAAACTTTGTCGTGAAAAAGGCGTCCTCTTTCACACGGACGCCGTGCAAGCCGTCGGGCATTTACCGATCGACGTTCGCGCGGAAAGCATCGATCTACTCTCCCTATCGGCGCATAAATTTCACGGTCCGAAAGGCATTGGCGCGCTATACGCGCGAAAGGGCGTTCCGCTGACCGCGCTTATTCACGGCGGCGCACAGGAACGCGGCAAACGCGCAGGCACGGAAAACATTCCCGCGATCGTCGGCATGGCGACTGCCTTGGACGAAGCTTGCAAAAATATGCCGCAAACGAGCGAGAAATTGACGACGTTGCGTAACGCGCTGATAGACGGCTTGTCGAAAATACCGCACGCCGCGCTCAACGGCGATTATACCCGTCGGCTTCCGTCGAACGTCAGTTTTTGTTTCGAAGGGATTGAAGGCGAAGGACTATTATTGCTGTTGGATGACATGGGCGTTTGCGCTTCCTCCGGCTCGGCATGCACTTCCGGCTCGCTCGATCCGTCACACGTATTGCTTGCAATCGGCAGAACGCACGATGTGGCGCACGGTTCGTTGCGGCTTACGCTGTCGGCGGAAAACACCGAAGCGGAAAT